>JAHEMS010000127.1 GCA_024643595.1 Bacteroidota bacterium | reverse complement strand
GAATCCTCGAATCTTTTCTTTGGTATACATCTCCGCAGCCTTTTCTTCAAATCGTCTGATCAGGATCATCTGATACAAGAGTTTTTTGCCAATCTCTCGGTCTATGCGGGTGCGATTTGATGGTATTGTAGTTGATTCCATTAGGAGGATTCTAAAGTTGACAAATCACCTTCGGGCAAGCCCAGCTCCCGGGCTTTTAAAAGTCTTCTTAAAATTTTTCCACTCCGGGTTTTAGGAAGAGATTCAATAAAGGCAAGCTCTTTAGGCGCTACAGCAGGGCCTAACTTTTTACGCGCATGGGCAATGATGTCCAGTTTTAAATTTTCATCAGGTTTATTCCCTGATTTTAACACGATAAAGGCTTTTACCATTTCTCCAATGGTAGCGTTGGGTTTCCCGATAACAGCTGCTTCAGCAACAGCATCATGCTGCATCAGGCAACTTTCCACTTCAAATGGGCCAACCATGTGGCCAGAGGTTTTAATAATGTCATCAGCCCGGCCTACAAACCAGAAATATCCATCCTTGTCGCGAGAGGCAAGATCTCCGGTGATGTACCACTTACCATGAAAGCATTTTTTATATCGTTCCTTTTCGTTCAGGTATGCCTTAAACATGGAGGGCCATCCGCATTTTAATACCAGGTGTCCTTCTTTACCGGTTTTCGTGATGATGCGAAACTTATCTTCAGTGATTTCAGCAATGCCCGCTTCAACGCCTGGAAGAGGTTTACCCATTGAGCCAGGTCGTACTGGCATATTTCGATAATTAGAGATCATGATCCCTCCGGTTTCTGTTTGCCACCAATTGTCAAGTACAGGAACTTCAAAAGTTTTCTGCACCCAACGCACCGCATCTGCGTGAAGCGGTTCGCCTACACTTAATATCAATCGCAGATGCTCAAGGTTATATTGTTTGGTGGGCTGTATGTTCATGCGCATGAGCCTACGAATGGCGGTAGGAGCAGTATACCATACGGTTATTTTATGTTCTTCTAAAATGGAATACCATCGGGCGGCATCAAATTCTTCTTCATCAACAATGCTGGTTACACCATTAACCAGTGGAGCAATAATTCCGTAAGAGGTGCCTGTTACCCAACCCGGATCAGCGGTACACCAATACATATCATCCGGATGCAAATCCAATACTAATTTTCCCGTTACCTGGTGTGTCAACACGGCATGATGAATATGCAACGCCCCTTTAGGCATTCCTGTTGTTCCACTGGTGAAATGCAATAAAGCCGCATCATCAGATTTTGTAGGGGGGATGATAAAAGAAGTAGATGTTTTATCCATCAATAAAGGCAGGGAAAGCACTGTATTATTGATGTCTGTTTGAACATCCGTGAGCAAAACATATTGAAGTTTTGGTAAGCGATTCAGGATGGGTGTTATTTTTCTTTCGTACAGATCTAATGTCGTTACTAAAATTTTTGCATCTCCCCGGCTCAATCGTTGATAGACTGGCTCAGGGCCAAATACTGAAAAGAGTGGGCAAAACACTGCCGTTTTTTTTAACGCCCCAAATGCGGCGACGTACAGTTCAGGAATTCTCCCTAATAAAGTAAATACGGTATCACCTTTGGTTACGCCCAGTAGCGTTAAAACATTCGCAAATTGGTTGGAGTGCGTATAAAGATCCTGAAACGTAATATCTTTAACGGAGCGATCTTTTCTTACCCACCGGATGGCCACATGATTTTTTAATAAACCTGTTGCATGACGATCAACGGCCTCGTGTGCGATATTCAGACCTCTTCCTTCAGGCAGACTATCCAGATTTTGAAATTCATTGTCCCAAGTAAAGGATTGATAGTACGAATCGTAATCAATTAAATTAGGCTCCGCTAATACAGGCTGATAATTAATTTCATGCATGAATAAAATTAGAACCAAGGATAGCGCATTCTCAATGACAGAATCCGCTAAACGGAATGACCTTACTCATTAAGTAAAGCAAAGATATTTCTCAGGGTTACTGCATAAAACGATGGCAAAAAATAATAGGCGTGTGTGTACTTCCAGGTCTTGGGTCTCTTGTTTGTCTTTGATTGACTTTTAATGAGTAGAGGAGGAGGGAATTGTTCGGTTCCATTTGGCAAAGCACATAAAACAAAAAATCCCGCTTGAGCGGGACTTTTCTTTTTGTTTGGCAGAGGAGGAGGGATTCGAACCCCCGGACCGCGTTAACGGTCTCCGGTTTTCAAGACCGGTGCAATAAACCGCTCTACCACTCCTCTGTGTGCGATTTTGCTTTTAAAGGACTGCAAAAGTAAACGGAAATTCGATTCTTGCAAAAACAGCTTCTGATTTTGTGTTACTGATCACTGAAATCTGGAAATGTTTTTTTGAGTTCCTTGCTCTGATAATTTGAATAGGTACGTTTACTGGCATCCAATTCAAGAATCACCAGCTTCTGGTTATTAATGATGGGTAGAAGCTTATCACGATCAGGGTCAAATTCCTTATTTCTACGGCTGCTCTTTAATGCGTATTTACGGGCGAAATTGTCTCCTTCCAGCTGAAGTTGATTTCGTATATCCACGTTTATTTTCATTTTCTCCAAAATATCGGATTTAGATTTTCCGATTACTTCAGTCGCTTCCAGCGTGCCCATCGTAAGAACGGTTGTTCCGCCAATGGCGGAAACGGTCTTATATGTGCTTGGTTGGGCAAAAGCAACCGGGGCTAAGCCTGTAGTAGCGCCCAGGGAGGCATTAACAATGGATCGATTTTTCTTGCCTTTTTTTGCCTTCTTATATGCTTTACTCAACTTTTCATTATTGTCATCCAGTAAATCAATTAGCGACTTTGCCTGTATTAATGAATTGCGATATTTCTGATAAAGCGCCTTGTCTTTTTCTTCCATATTCTCCGCATCAAGCACTTTTATATTTACTTTTTTCTGAACTTTATTTTGGGATTTGTCTAATGCAAAAAAAGTAAGCACAACGTTCCTCTCTTTGTCCACTTCCTCCACAAAATAATAACCTGGTGACCACGTAAATTCTGATTGTACGGAGGTATTCTGCACCAAACTGGATTCTGATATTCTTGAGTCAGAAGGAACAAATCCTACGCTCGTTATATTATCATCACCATTGGGGTCTGATACATATAATTTCAAATTAATTCTCTCATCTTCCTTAATCGTAAAACTGGTATCGCCCGGCACCAGCAGCATTTCTGGCGGTAAGTCCAACTGCGTTTGAGCAATTTTTATTTTGCCCCTGGTTTCAGCCTTTTCGGGTTGATCCTGTACCACGAACTCCAAGAGCAGCGGATTATTTTTAAGATTATTGAATTGGTTGCGAGAGGGTGTCCAGGTGAGCAACCCCAAAGATGACAAAACGACTCCTTCTGGTAATTGTGATTGAATAGATTTGAATACAAGAGGATCTCCATCGGGATCATTCACGTACTCAGAAGGTATCTGATAACGGTTGGCGCTGGATTGCTTCACATAAAATATAGGCAGATCTTCTACTATGGGTGGACGGTTTTGATGGAAAATCGTAAAGTTCAGTGGTTTTCTTTCTCTTCGTCCGTCTTTCCAGGCAGCCTGAACGATTACATTAATTTCTTTCTGTTTCTCCAATCGATCCACTAAATCATATGAAGGATTCCAGGAGAAGTTTCCTAACGAATCAAACTGCATTTTATATCCACTGGCGCCTTCCAAAGAAAAATAGGGAGCAACTGAGTCGAGTGCATAAATTTTGAATGAAAATTCTTGCCCTTCCTGCAGGTAATTCCATCCGGTGGAGTCAGAAACCTCGAGTCGTTGAGCCGTACTGATCAGAGAAATTAACAATAAACAGGTGAAGGCAAGCCAAAATCGCATCAATGTATATTTCAAATTTTGTTTAAGGACGCAAATTTAACGGTTTCAAAGATTATTTATTACCGTTCACTTAATTTAGAGCGGTGATTTGATAAACTAATGGAAAATAAGCGGGATACCTCCTATTCTTTTTTTGATGATGTTTACGAAGTGGTAATGTTGATTCCAAAAGGCAAGGTTACAAGCTATGGAGCGATTGCCAATTATTTGGGAACAAAAATGAGTGCTCGCATGGTGGGTTGGGCGATGAATGCCGCCCACACAAACGATAAAATTCCCGCACACCGCGTGGTGAATCGTAGTGGGCTTCTTACGGGTCGACATCATTTTGAAACGCCGGCTACCATGCAACAGAAACTGGAGAAAGAAGGTGTGAAAATAAAGAATCACCAGGTGATTGAATTTGAAAAAAGATTCTGGGATCCTACCAAAGAACTTCAGTAGTTCATTATTCCATTTTATTTTTTCCAATCAACGCCAGGCCAAGGAAAGTGATGAGTCCATTCACGATCAGTATTTCTATGCCGAACTGATAGCCATTCAATAAAATAGGCGAATACGAACTAATCAGATAAGATAGTATTGGTGATAAAAGGCAAACCAATAAAACAGCTGGCCCCTTCACATGCAGTTTGGTAAATAACCCAAAGCTAAACAGGCCAAGTAACGGGCCATAGGTATATCCCGCTATACTTAGTACCGCATCGATTACTGAGCGTTCATTAATTTCTTTAAAGATGACAATGATGATTAGAAACAATAATGAAAACGAGACGTGCACTAAGGTTTTTTGTTTTTGCTTTATTGATTCGTGCTTGGCTTTGAAATTTAAAAAGTCAATACAAAATGAGGTGGTTAACCCTGCCAGCGCGGAGTCAGCGCTGGCATATGAAGAAGCCGTGATCCCGAGTAAAAACATGATCCCAACCACAGGCCCCAGATTATTGAAAGCGAGTCTTGGAAAGAGTTCATCGGAATAAACGGGTAAGGTCAAACCCTTCATATCACTATATATATAGAGTAATGCACCAAGGGTGAGAAAAAGGAGATTTACAATAACTAAGGTAAGGCTGAACCAAAACATATTTTTTTGCGCTTCTGCCAGGTTTTTGCAGGTCAGATTTTTTTGCATGATCTCCTGGTCCATTCCAGTCATCGTGATGGCAATGAATGCACCGCCTAAAAATTGTTTTGGAAAAAATAGCGTGGAATTAATATCATCAAAGTGAAATATTCGAAGATATCCTTTCTCTTCAATCGCGGACATTATATCTGAAAATCCAATGTTCAGCTCAGTGGAGATTACCCACACCGTTACCACTACCGCGGTGACCAGAAAAAAAGTTTGAAAGGTATCCGTCCAAACGATGGTTTTAATTCCCCCTTTGAAGGTATAAATCCAAATCAAAGCGATTGTGGTAGCAACAGTGACAAAAAATGGAATGCCCCAGGCGTCAAATAAAAATAACTGAAGCACCGTGGCAGCGAGAAATAATCTTAGTGATGAGCCGATGGTTCTTGATACCAAAAAGAAAAAGGCACCGGTTTTATATGCCCACGGATCAAATCGTTGCTCCAGATACGTGTAAATCGAAACGAGATTAAGTCGATAGTACAACGGCATCAGCACACCCATAATCACCCAATAGCCAAAAAGGTAGCCGATTACAATCTGAAAATAGGAAAATCCGATTTTACCAACATTGCCGGGCACCGAAATAAAAGTCACCCCTGATAATGAAGCCCCGATCATACCGAATGCTACCAAATACCACGGGGATTGCCTGTTGGCCGTGAAAAAAGTATTTGTATCAGCCCCTTTTGAAGTCAGGTAGGATATAAAAATTAAAGCGATGAAATAGACAGCGATGATAATAATGACGAGTGATGGGGCCATAATGCAATTTGAGGAGCATAAAGAAAGCAAAAATCAACTGGAATTGTAAGAATAGAAACAAGATCAATTTTTTTTACCTTTGAATCGATTTAGAAAGCAGTAAAACATGAATGCATCGTATCAGGAAAAGGAATTGGTAGAAGTGTTGGAAGTCATCGATGAGGCAGATGTCAAAGACCTGGTTGTATTCAATGACGACTTTAATACATTCGAGCATGTGATTGAAACGTTGATCCGGGTTTGCAGGCACACTCCAGAACAGGCAGAGCAATGCACGTGGTTGATTCATCATAAAGGAAAATGCACGGTCAAAACAGGCGCGTATGAAGAATTAAATCCCATGCGTGAAGCAATCTGTGAAGTAGGTATTGACGCTAAAATCATATAGTCTATTTTCAAGCCTAACCCATCATAGTGGAATATCCATCTAAACTGATTGAAGATGCCGTTAACGAAGTGTCTAAACTGCCAGGCATTGGAAAGAAAACTGCGCTTCGATTGGTCCTTCATCTCGTGAAGGAAAATGAAAATAAAACATATGCCCTTACGAACGCCCTTAATAAGCTGAGGGAAAATATTCGGTTTTGTGACACCTGCCATAATATTTCGGATGAAGAAGAGTGTTCCATCTGCCGAAGTCAACGGAGAGAAAAAAGTATTATTTGTGTAGTGGAGGAAACTCAGGATGTGATGGCAATTGAAAACACGTCTCAATATGCTGGTGTCTATCATGTGTTAGGTGGCGTGATTTCACCCATGAATGGGATTGGCCCTTCCGACCTTAAAATTGATTCGCTGGTAAGCCGGGTAGCGCAGGCTAATGGAGCAATAAAAGAAATTATCTTGGCGCTGAGCCCTACCATGGAAGGCGATACAACGGCATTTTATCTTAATCGCAGACTCAAAGATTTTACACTCAAAGTGACATCGATTGCGCGTGGCGTGCCCGTGGGTGGGGATCTCGAATATACGGATGAAATTACGTTAGGCAGAAGTATATTAGGTCGCACACTTTTTAACTAGATACCGCTTTCTATTCTTGCCATTCGGCTGATAAATCTCGTTCTTTGCGGCCGAATCATTTTCTGTCCTTATGAACAAACTCTCCGACCGTATCGAAGCCATCCAGGAGTCAGCCACATTGGCGATGGCCGCTAAAGCCCGCGAATTTAAAAATCGTGGAATTGATGTTATTAATTTAAGCCTTGGCGAACCTGACTTTAAAACACCACTGCATATTTGTGAAGCGGCGAAAAAAGCCATTGATGATGGTAAGTACTTCTCTTATCCACCGGTTGCAGGTTACCAGGATTTACGGGAAGCAATAGCTGCGAAATACCAAAAAGAAAATAACGTTCCCTACAAGGCTGAAAATATTGTCGTGTCAAATGGAGCCAAACAGTCGATTGCAAACGTGATGCTGGCGCTGCTAAATAAAGGGGATGAAGTGATCGTGTTTTCTCCCTATTGGGTAAGTTACGATGCCCTTGTTCGTTTAGCCGAGGCCACGCCTGTGATGGTGAAAGGCACGATTGAAAATGACTTTAAAGTAACAGCGGCTCAAGTAGAACAAGCGATTTCGCCTAAAACGAAAGCGATAATTTTTTCTTCTCCCTGTAACCCTACCGGCTCGGTATTTTCAAGAAACGAATTGGAAGCCATAGCAGCCGTGATTGTAAAGCATCCTGGTATTTTGGTTATCGCAGATGAAATTTATGAACACATTAATTTCGCTGGCGATCAAACCAGCATAGCTTCCTTGCCGGGTATGTTTGATCGTACCATAACTGTAAATGGTTTTGCGAAAGGCTTTGCCATGACGGGTTGGCGAGTGGGTTATATCGCGGCGCCGAAGTGGATAGCCGATGGATGTAACAAAGTGCAAGGTCAGCTTACTTCTGCAAATTGTTCTATTTCACAACGTGCCGCATTAGCCGCTATCAGTGGCGACATTACGTCAACGGCTAAAATGGTTACAGAATATCATAAGCGCAGAGATATCGTATACAATCTGCTAAAAGAAATTCCTGGCATAAAGGCGAACTATCCGCAGGGCGCATTTTATTTCTTCCCTGACGTCAGTAATTACTATGGCAAATCTGATGGTCAGTTTACGGTGAAGAATGGCGATGACTTTTGCTTGTATATGCTGGAAAAAGGCCACGTTTCTTTGGTGCCGGGTGGTGCCTTTGGAGATGAGAATTGTGTTCGGCTTTCGTACGCCGCTTCAGAGAAGGATCTGGCAGAAGCCATGCGAAGAATGAAGGACACGTTATCGCAATTGAAATAAAACAAGTTCAAGTCTTGTTATTCTGCGCATGAACATTGAAAAGATATTTGAAGACTTCAATTCACTAAATGTCCTTATCATTGGTGATGTGATGCTCGACAGTTATATCTGGGGTGCCGTTGAGCGCATTTCTCCAGAAGCGCCAGTGCCTATCGTGACTGTCATGAAGAAAGACTTCAGGCTAGGTGGAGCGGCTAATGTAGCCCTGAATGTTGCCTCGCTTGGGGCCAAACCAATTCTGGTTGCTTTGATTGGAAATGACGATGATGGGAAGAAATTAATTCAACGATTGGATGAACGGAATATTTCAAGAGAAGGTATTGTTACAAGCTTCGATCGCCCAACTACGGTGAAAACCCGGATTATCGCCAGTCAGCAACATGTCGTTCGTGTCGATGAAGAGTCAGATAGAGTAGTAAATCAGCAGGAGGAAGAGGAAGTCATGATGCGCATCGAAAAGTTGCTTCCTTCTTGTAGCGTAGTGATTTTTGAAGATTATGACAAAGGCGTTTTGAACGCTTCCATTATCGAAAAGACCTTGGCCCTGGCACAGAAACATA
>JAHEMS010000539.1 GCA_024643595.1 Bacteroidota bacterium | reverse complement strand
GTTGATCGAAATAGTCATTAACGTTGTAAAATGTTCTGCTTACTTCGATTTTGCCATCTTTTACTCTTGATACGCTATGCCACCAGAATTTAAACGGAGTGTTTCCATTTTTATAATTCACCGTGATGAAGGCCCATTCGGCTACCCAGTCGCCCGGAAATTTTCCATCGGCAGGAACAGTTGCTGCAAGCCGAAATAATGAACAATAGGATAACAGGGATGAATAGTTTTTTCATGGTTTTTTGAGGTTAGGTGAAATTGGATATACATCAGTTTTACCTGTAACTCACAGTGTACCAATGAATAAATACACAAAGGCCCTGGTATGTGCAAAATATGGGCTTCGTATCAGTTCTCTTAAATTTAAAATCCTCCATTAGCAGATGCAATTTTTCATTTCGAGGCTATAAACTATCTTATTGTTGCCTTGATTGCTCGTGCCAGTATTGCGGTAAGGGAGAATAAAAGTAAGGCGATGGAAGAAAATATTCCTTTGATTCAAGTTAATCAAGCCAATTGTATTTTTTTAAGAGTGTCAATACCGCACTTCGTTTTTCTTCCTGGGGCGTAGGCAAATTGCAAAGGATGATATACGTGATTCCTTTCTCTGGAATGCTTACAAAGTCTCCATAAAAACCGCCTTGTGTGCCCGTATGAGAAATCATTTTATTGCCATCTTCAGTAGATCCGATAAACCAGCTATATCCAATAAAGGGTGCCATAGCACTGGTCCAGGTTGGATATGTTTTAATGGTCCTTGAATCTTCAATGGTTTCTGCATCTAGGAATTTAGCATGGCGTATTGCTAATTCATATAATGCCAATTCTTCTACCGAGCTCCATACCCCACCATTGCCTGCTGCTGCGAAAGTGGGTTCTTCACCATAGTCTTTTTCGATGTACCCGTCTTTGGTTTCCAAATACGCATGCGATACACCGGTGATTGGATATGGACCATCCGTGATCACACTGGTTTTCATTCCGGCAGGAACAAAGATTTTTTCTTTTACCACGTCCTGCCATTTCCTTCCGGTAACGTTTTCAATAATCAACGCCAGGCCATTGAAGGCAGGATTGGAATATTCAAACTGGGAACCAGGCTCGAACAATAGTGAGTCATTTCGCTTTATGGGAGCGAAGTTTTCTTCATCCTTGGCAGTCAGTAGGAATAGGCTATCTAAAAATGCAGTACGGTTATCTGGCAGCCCTGAGGTATGGGTGAGTAAATGATTAATTCTCACTTTGCTGGCAAGGTCTGGATTTTTAAAGTCAGAAAAATATTTTGTAAGACTGTCTTGCAACGACAACTTACCTTCGCGTGCCAGGTCAAGGATGACATTGGAAACGAATGTTTTAGAAATGGAACCGGTGTTGAACAAAGTTTGAGGCGTTATTGGTTCTTTGGTTTGTAAATCAGCGAGCCCATATCCTTTGGCGAAAACTATTTTTTCGTCTTTCATAATTAATAGGGCACCGCCCGGGCCGATGGATTTGAATGATGCTGAAAGCATGGAATCCAGCGCGTCATCAAAGGATTTCTCTTGTCGACAGCTTAAAATTGATATGAGAATGACCAGCAGTATAGGGAATGACTTCATTTTGTTCATGGGTAAACTACAAATCATGGATACGATTATGGGCATGCGTTACACGAATTGAAAATTGAATTAATAGTAGTTAATATTTAGTATAATTGCGCATGAATTTTTTTAAAAGAATTGCAAAACTTAACTCGCACAACGCAATCATAAAGCCGTTGGCGGGGTTGGGTAGATCTATAAATAGATTTTATGAAAACAGAAATCACAACGCTTCTACCAATGGCGAACTTACGGTTTTACAAAAATTAGCTCAAATAAATCCCTCTGTCGTTTTTGATGTTGGTGCCAACGTTGGTGATTATTCCTTGTTGGCGAGTAAAGCTTGTCCAGGTGCAAAAATCTATTCTTTTGAACCGGTTCATTCCACTTTCGAGTTATTAAAGTCAAACCTTGCAGCAAATAACTTAAGTAACGTAGTTGCCATTGAAAAGGGGCTTTACAAAGAGAATAAGAAGATCAACATAAATATTTTCACCGGTGACGAACATGCTTCTATCCATGAGTTGAAGGGTGTTGATTATGCTCCGATTGGACAAAATGTAATTGAGGTTGCGGCCGGTGACAGCGTCATTGAAAATTTGGAGATCAAATCAATTGATTTGTTAAAATTAGATGTTGAAGGTGCTGAGATGGATGCTCTTCAGGGTTTTGAAATGGCTTTGCAATCAAGAAAAATAAGGGCCATCCAATTTGAATATGGCTATATTAATATCACCTCAAAAGTGCTGCTTTGTGACTATTACGACTTCTTTAAGCAGTAT
>JAHEMS010000126.1 GCA_024643595.1 Bacteroidota bacterium | reverse complement strand
TAAGAACTTTAGTGATGTTATATGCCCCTGTAAATGTGAAGTCCCATTGGAAATTAGAACTGCGTACCGGAACAACATTCAACATCATTTCAATTCCTTTGTTTTGGCTCTTGCCACTGTTGATACGAGTGGAAGTAAAACCAGATCCATCAGAAATTTGAGCATTAACAATTTGGTCAGTCGTGATCTTACGATATACGGCCAGATCCAGATTAACCCTGCTGTCGAACATTTTTAATTCAAGGCCCAATTCAGTTTCTTCAACTGTCATCGGTCTCAGGTTTGCATTTGGCACAATGGCACCAAAATTTCCAACCGCCTGACCACCAAACTGGTTTCCATTGACTCCATAAAACAGAAGATTAGCATAGGGAGGCACGTCTGTATCGCTTCCCACTTTAGCATAAGCCGCTCTTAGTTTACCAAGATCTAACCACTTAGGCATACTGGAGAAAGATTCAGAAAATACCCAACTGGATGAAATTGATGGATAAAGAATGCTTCGGTTTTCCGGGGAAAGTGTAGAAAACCAATCGTTACGTACAGTTCCACTTAAATATAACATCTGCTTGAAATTGACTTCAGCAGAACCATATAGGGAGTTAACTCCTCTTTCCTGCAGATCGTAAATTGGATCTTTTGCTCTTCCGTTTTGAACGGTATAAAGATCTTTAACTACAAAGTCTGTAACCTGTACGCTGTTCAAATCAGAGCGTCTTCTCATTTGGTTTCCTCCGACTGAAACGTTTACTCCAAAATCACTAAACGTCTTTGCACCTGTTACAAGGAAATCAATATTAGTCTCCCTGAATCTACGCGCTTCCTGTGTATAAAGGCCGTTGTAAAAACCAGCCACGGCCGAATTGATTGACCCACTGCTGATAGAGGCTTTACCGGTTGGGAGATTTATGTAATCCTGATCGCGTGTCCAAAAATCTTCTCCTCCTCTTATTTGGGCTGAAAGCCAATTGGTGAAATCATACTTGGCTGAAAAATTTCCAAAAATTCTGTCTCTGCGAATATTTTGTTTCACCTGTGACAATACCCAGTAAGGATTGGTACGGTTGGTGAAACGAGAATAAAGATATTCTCCACCACCGGGATTGAATTTATTTTCGTCCAGCACACTTAACGGCATGGTATTCGCCATTGCGTAAAGCGATGTTGGTATTGAATTATCCTGATCGGCCACTACAGGAGGATTCGTATTCTTCTCGAAAGAATAGTTGATATTTCCCTTTATGCTCAGTTTGTCAGAAAGATCGTAGCCCATGCCAAGGTTAATTGTTTTACGATTATACTCGTTGTTGGGTGTAACACCTTTACTGGACAAATCCGCAAATGAAATATTCATTCCTCCTTTGTCTCCATTAGCGGCAATGGAAACACTGTTAGTAAGATTCTGGCCGGCACGATAAAAATCACTAATGATTCCTTTTTGTGATGTATATGGCACGACTGAATTTGCAAATAACAGTTGAGACATACCTGGCTTAATTCTAGGCCCAAAAGACCACTGTCCACTGGTAGGATTTGGAAGTGCTCCAGGACTGGAAGGTCCTATGCCATTCTCTCCCTGACCGAATTCATACTGATAATCTGTAAAATCAAGTACCTTTTCGTTCGTGTAGTTCATATTATAGGTAACTCCAATACCTTTGGTTGTTCCTCTGGATTTAGTGGTAATCATTATTACACCATCCTTTGCGCGTGAACCATACAAAGCAGCTGCAGTAGCACCTTTTAAAACTTGCATGCTCTCTACATCATCAGGGTTAATGCTTGAAAGTCCATCACCACCATCAGTGGAGGCACCACCACCACGATTGGAAATAGATGCATCCCCGGCGGTGTTACCCAAATTAGTTCCAAAGTTGGTATTGTCAATTGGCACACCATTGATAACAATGAGTGGGTTGTTTTGGCCTGAAATAGAAGACTGACCCCGAATACGGATTTTAGAACTTCCGCCTGGTCCAGTGCCAAGAGCACTAATATTTAAACCAGCAACTTTGCCCTGCAGCGTATTCATCAAATTCACAGTTCGGTTTATGGATAATTGGTCTGAACTTACTTTTGAAGTAGCATAACCCAAACTCTTACTAGATTTTTCAATACCCAGAGCAGTAACAACAACTTCTTCCAATGCTTTTACATCGGGTGCCAAGACAACATCAATTGTCGTTCTGGAGCCAACAGTAATCTCTTGAGTGATATAACCAATGAAGGAAAAAACCAAAACGGAATTCTCATTGGGTACAGATAATGTATATCTACCATTGGTATCGGTGGAGGTTCCCGTCGTGGTACCTTGAACCAAAACGTTTACGCCAGGGAATGTTGCACCATTTTCGTCACTTACCTTTCCGGTTACGGTAATGTCAGCTACAACAGTTTGATTCAGTGAGGTTAAAGAAGACATCGCGTTAATATCAAAGAGACTAGCATCAATTGAGCCTGCATAATTCTTTGATAACTCCGGGATTTCAACAATGGATGCACTTTGAGACCACTGACTTTTCTGTGATTTTTTCACTGAAATGATATAGAATCCCTTTCCTGCAACTTCATAGGTAAGGTCCGTATCAATGAGGATCACGTTTAGTGCTTCTTCAATGCTGGCAAAGCTTTGATTCGATTTTCTAATGGTCTTGTTAGAAACCGATTCATCTTTGTAGGCAATAGAAACATTAAACTTCTTTTCCAGATCATTCAATTCACTTTTTAGTGCTCGTAATTCTTCGCGCACCAGCTGTGTTGAATTTTCATGTTTCGTATTGGTAGAAGCGTAAACTTCACCATACTGGGGAAAGGCCTGGTAGAATATCAGGCTACAGACACCAATCAACAAGTATTGTTTTCGCATAAGGTAGTTGGGTTTTAGTTATTGATTAAATCATTTAATATTATTCTTCTAATAAAATTTTACTGTTTTCGCGATTGATCTTCAATTGAAAGGCTTTCGCGATTTGATTAGCAAAGCTATCGGCATTGCCAATGGGCATTGATCCGGAGACGGTTTGAGTAAGCATTTTTTCTGAGGCAACCCCAATTTCAATTCCATAGTTATCTTTCGCCATACTTATCATTTCCTGTAATGTCGTTTTATCAAGGATAATTTTATTTTCAGTCCACGCGGCATAAATGGAAGGGTCAACTTCACGCTTGCTGATCCGGTCCTTCTTGTATTCTACCAATTCGCCCGGTTTCATCAGAATTTTCTTTTCCTTTTTGGCTGCCGAATAGGTCAGGGTTATTTTTCCAGTATTAAGCACAACTTTAGTATCCGCCTGGCGATGATATACATTAAAACTGGTGCCGAGTGCCTCAACGGCAAGGCCATTACTTACTCTTACCTGAAAAGGCTGATGATTGTGCGTATGTACGACTTCAAAAAATGCTTCTCCTTCAAGCCAAATCACGCGAATTGAATTTGCATCCCAGTTATCATTAAAAACTATTTTGGAGTTCGCATTAAGAGTTACTTTGGAACTATCCGGTAAATAAAGTATTCGGGTTTCTCCATAGCCTGTTTCGTAATTAATTTGGCTATTCATATTGTTTAAAAAAAACGAAACCAGGATCACACAAAAGACAAATGCAGCTGCCACGCCTAACCACCGCTTGTTGGTAGGCGATCTATGATCAACCACTTTTTTTGATTGGGAGGAATTTTTAATTTTTTCCCAGAGACTTGAAATCTCCTCATTAGTAAGAGAATAGTTTGGGAAGTTTAGTTTTTTAAGAAGGCTAATTGCTTCCTCAATAACAACTTCTTTATCAGGATGTTTGGCAATCCATGATCTCCAAAATCGATTACTTTCGTGGTTCGGGTTCCATACCCATTCCCGAAAGAATTCGTCCATTATGAAATCATTAGTCGTAAAATGAAAGTAGTCTTTCACTAATAGTATTAGGCTTAATACTGTATAAGAGAGGACCGCAATCGATTTCTAATCAGTTTTTACAAAGTTTTTTTTATGAATGCTGAAATAATCAAAAGAATAGGGAAGATTCGTTCCCCAGAATGGTCCCTAACTAATTAAGGAATAAGGACTTGAATAAATCGGCAAGACCGTAGGCAGGAATGATTAAAGATATGCTATTAGGAGGACAAGATAGAAGGCTGTCTCTTTAAGTTTGACCCTGAGCACATCAATGGCTTTTGAAATCAGATTATAGACTGAATCCACCCGTAATTCCATGATGGATGAAACTTCGTGGTAGCTCAATTCACTAAAGAATTTGAGAAAAATTGCTTCGCGCTGTCTTTTAGAGAGTGCATTGATACTTGACTTTAGTAATTCAAGCCGTAAGCTATTTTCCTCGTTTTCAATGATGAAATCTTCAGAAGGAGGAATAAACTCAAATATACTGGATGGCTTACCCTGAAATGGAAGCTTGAATTTTCGATTCGCAATCATTTTGCCAATCAACAGTCTTCTGAAAGATTTGAAAAGGTAGTAATTAACTGAACCCGCAACGCCAAGCGTTTCTCTTTTAGACCATAGCCTGGCAAATAATTCCTGTAAGCAATCTTTCACCAAGTCTTTGTCTTTACAACTGTGCATGCCATAATTGAAGAGGCGATTCACATATCTTTTATACAAAACTGAAAAGGCGAGTTCGTTTCCTTTTTTGAGATTTGACCAAAGCAACTCATCATCAAGCGTATTGGCGGCCGGTATTGATCCGTTATTATAATCAGATGATGGTTTTAGATTCAACGTGCCTGGATAATGTTATATCTATCAATGTAAGTTATAGCACTGAAAAATCCAAGTTTGTTATTTGATTCTGCTATTGAAGGTGACAAGAGGCAAATAGAAAATGTAAGAGCATGAACTTATTACTCCAAGATTCCGATACTTGATTATTCTGATGGTCTGATCGCAGAGACTGGCTTTTCTATCCGTATAAACTTGAGCTCAGATACCGATCGCCACGATCGCAAGTGATAAAAACAATAACGCCCGTTTCAATTTCCTTTGCCACTTTTAAGGCGGCATATAAAGCACCACCGCTACTCATGCCCGCCATAATACCTTCTTCTCTTGCCAGCCTCCTCGTTAATATGGTGGCCTCTTGTTCACTAACATCAATAATCCGATCAACGCGGTGTGGTTCAAATATCTTTGGCAAGAATTCAGGCGACCATCTTCGAATCCCTGGTATAGATGATTTGTCGGTTGGTTGTGTACCAATAATCTGAACTGCAGGATTTTGTTCTTTTAGATAGCGCGAAACACCCATGATTGTTCCTGTTGTGCCCATAGCAGAAACAAAGTGTGTAATTTGTCCCTGCGTGTCACGCCAGATTTCAGGTCCCGTTGTTTTATAATGCATTCCATAGTTATCCGGGTTGGCAAACTGGTTCAAAATAAAATAGCCTTCTTCGACTGCCATTTTCTCTGCCAACTCACGTGAAAATTCGATGGTTTTTTCCGCCGGTGTAAGAATTACCTTTGCGCCATAGGCTTCCATCGCTAAAACACGCTCTCGCGTTGAGTTGTCCGGCATAATTAATGTCATTTCCAAATTCATGATGCGTGCAATCATCGCCAATGCAATTCCGGTGTTACCGCTTGTTGCTTCAATTAACTTATCACCTGGCTTTATTTCACCACGTTCCAATGCCCCTGTGATCATTCCATAGGCTGCACGGTCTTTTACACTGCCGCCTGGATTGTTGCCCTCTAATTTGGCATAAACAGTAACACGCTTATTTATCGTTATGCGCTCCACCTGCACAATCGGTGTATTCCCAATGGTATTAATTAATTTCATTTTTGCCCTTTCTTATTATTTATAATTCCATGACTTTCATCAATATTTTCATTGGACTGATAATAAATCTTAGAGAAGGGAGGGATACTCCGTGTGAGCCATACATTACCACCAATGACACTATGGTGTCCTACTACTGTATCTCCACCCAGAATGGTTGCCCCAGCATAGATAACAACTCCATCGGCAATGGTAGGGTGTCGCTTTTTTAGCGCGTCCGCTTTATCAACACTTAATGCTCCAAGTGTTACGCCCTGGTATATTTTCACCCGACTCCCTATAATACACGTTTCGCCAATAACTACACCGGTTCCATGATCAATACAAAAATGATCTCCAATCCTGGCAGCTGGATGTATATCAATCCCGGTTTTATTATGGGCATGCTCTGTTATTATGCGTGGTATTCCCTCAACGTTAAGCTTATATAATGCATGAGCAATTCGATAAGCCGCTATGGCATAGAAACCAGGATAGGTTCTGATGACTTCGCCCTCACTTTTGGCTGCAGGATCCCCATTGAACATGGCTGAAACATCTTGCAATAATTTGCTGTGAATAAATTTCAAATCACTAAAAAATTCATTCACAGTTCCAGAAATCATATCTCTTGAAATATTGGAGTCAGGACTTTTAGCCAGCAACTGTGTAAGCTCCAGTTTAAGATGCTCAATATGAATTTCAAATTCAATAAATGATTGAAATGATTTATCCGAATGATCGGAAAATAGTACACCCAGAACTTCCATGAAAAAATTTGAAACTTCCATAGGGGATGGGCAGTCAGGATATTCACAGTGAGACTGATACAATCCTTCAAAAAATTCCTGTTTCATAGTCTTCTAATGTTGAAAAGTAAATACAATACAAATAACGTTTAAATCGAAAAGATGGCATTGAATTGAAGCTTGAGATTTAAGATAGTTCATTCAACAATTTCAATTTCGCTCAAAAAACGCTGGTACTTGATATTATTGAGTAAAAAATTTGGGTTATCAAATTCTACCCTACTTCATTTTTGACGGATCAATCACGACATGTTTGATCGTTTTTCTTAAGTACGTATAGGTGATGTGAATAAGTCCATCGGAGGATTGAATGACAGCGGGGTAAGAATATTCTCCTTTATCTCTTTCCAGCGTAAGAATTGTTTCCCATTGAGTGCCATCCTGTGATAGGGCTACATTTAACATATTTCTTCCATTCGGAAATTCTCCTTTCGAACGAGTATGGTTATACACTAATAGTTGCCTACCATCCTTAAGTGTAACGGCATCGGTCCCAGCATTAGGATTTGGAAGAGTTGTAGATTGGAGCCGACTCCATGTCTTTCCATTATCCGTTGACCAACTCTGACCTATAGTTCCCTCTTGTGTTCTGCAAAGAATCTGCATTTTGCCGCTACCGTATGTTAATAAACTGGGCTGAATGGCATTGAATTCTATTCCATCATTAATTGGCCCAACTACTTCCCATGTCTTTCCCAAATCTTTGGTGAATTCAAAATGTATTCGCCACCGATCTTTATCATTTACTTCAACCTCTGTACTTGATGGACATAGTATTGTTCCGTCCTTCAATTGTATAGGTTTATTTTTTACAGGACCAATTAGATCGTTAATTACTTTATTTTTTCCTAGCCGTTCTGGATATGTCCAGGATTTTCCTTCATCGTCTGAAGTCATCAGCATGCCCCACCATTCACTGGGGCTCGGGCCAACTTTATAAAATAACATCAACGGACCTTTTTCTGGTTTGAACAGCACTGGGTTCCAGCAAGGATAACGAACCGAATCATTTTCAAAACCATTTGCAACCTGAACCGGTTGTGACCAAACGCCTTTTTTATTGATCGATATCCAAATACCAACATCGGCATTCCGCTCGTGAGTACCTCCAAACCACCCCGCCATAAGCCCGTCTGAAATCTCAACGATGGTGGAGGCATGGCATTGTGGTGTTGGCTTTTTATCAAGTGTAAAAATCAATTCGCTGCTGACATATCCCAGGTCACCGGTTTTTATCATGTCGGGAAATTTTGGAGATGACTGTTGAGCGTCAACCATTAAACCCTTTAGGAGTAGCAATAAGACGAAATTAAATCTGATGATATGCATGACATTTAGCGGGCGATGATGGTTGATTATGATCTATTTTTAATGAGCATTCCTAATGAAAAGCCGACAATAAATATAGCGGATGTTCCGAACACAATAGTAAGGTAAGGATGAAACTGAATCAAGGTTGGACTTGACTCCGGGAAGAAATTGGATATCGTCATGAGAATAATAACGATGAGACCTGATAATACGGCCACAACAGTCACGGCTACATTTTTTAGGGCTGTAAATGCACCGAGTAAGAATAGCCCAAGTACACCTCCACTAAAAATAGAAGCAAATTTCCACCACGATTCAAGGGCACTTTTAGTATTTATCATGGCCATAGCTATGCACATTCCCAATATCCCAATGATTGCTGTTGAGAGATATAGAATAATCATCTTCTTCTTTTCACCGAGTTGAGTATACCGCGCAAAATAGTCAGTTAGCACAATAGTAGCTGCGCTATTGTAGCTGGTGGATATTGTGCTCATGCCGGCTGCAAAAATGGAAGCCAATAATAGACCGGTCATTCCATCTGGTAATTCATGGGCAATGAAGTAAGGGAAGATTTGATCAGTATTTTGAAAATTGCTTAGATTCTCCGGTAACGGTGCAGCGCCAGACTGATAAAGAACATAAAGTGCAGTACCAATAAAAAGGAATATTAATGAAACAGGAATATAAAGGAGTGCCCCCCAAAAAGCAGATCGCCGGGCTTCAGCTAACGATTTTGAAGCCATATAACGTTGTATATAATTTTGATCAACACCAAAATT
>JAHEMS010000538.1 GCA_024643595.1 Bacteroidota bacterium | reverse complement strand
TGGAACTGTTTATTCAACAGGTGAATTGATTGGTAGTGCTGCAATTGCTTACGTAGGACCATCCCTTTCTTTTTTTGATGGTGGTCTCCCAACGAGTACCACTTACTATTACTCCGTATTTTCATATAATGGATTTGGTAATGGCATTATCTATTTAATGGATAATCCATTAACAGGTAACGTTACATTAGACATAGAACCGCCGGTCATTTCACCGCCACCCATTCCCAATCCCGTTATCATAACAGCCGGCAATACACCTGTCTTTGAAGCGGTGATAACAGATAATGTAGAAGTTGAAACTGCAGAATTTTATTACCGGGGAATTTCCCATTCAACATTCAATCACGCTCCAATGACACCACTTGGGGTAGATGGTTTTTATTCTATTCAGATTCAATCGGAATGGTATGATTCATTGGGTCTTGAATATTACTTTGCTGCCAGTGACCAGAATGGTAATGCAACAGTTAAACCAACCAGTACGAATTATTGCCAATTGATTACTCCTTCAATCACCTTGCCCACATTGCCATTTGGGTCAGATCAAAGCAACTATCGCATCATTGCTTTTCCTTACCTGCTTAACTCAGATAATAAGGTTACTTCTGTCTATGGTGGGGTGCCGTGGAATGATAACTCGAAGTCAAGCCTATGGTGGTGGAATCCGGTGAAGAATGATTTGGGAGCCTATGATCGTTATGGTGATCTTTCAAGTTTTCAGACAGTGGATCCGGGCAAAGGCTATTGGGCTATTACCTTTTCGCCGGTCACCCCACAGCTTAGTAATGTTAAGGCGCCTAAATACAACCGGTCGAATCTATATTCCATGACGCTAAAGCCTGATTGGAATCAAATCGGAAACCCTTACCCCTTTCCTATTTCCTGGGATGATGTCATTGCCATCAATCAAGCTGAAAATCCAAGTGCAACCTTCAGCCAGTTAAATGTGTATGATGGCGAAGGGTATAAGTCAGCAACCGGAGATGTTTTATTAAATGCCTTTGAAGGTGGTTTCGTAAAAAATCTAAGTTCATCGGATATCACTATAGTAATTCCATTTCCAAAACAAACCAGTACGGGTGGAAGGGTGTCGCAAAAAAATATAGATATCAGTGATCAGTCGTGGAATGTATTTATGCATATTTCACAGCATGGTTTTAAGAATCAGCTAGGCGGTTTTGGCATGCATCCGATGGCCTCAGAAGAAGGGGATCGATTCGATAACTATAATCCACCCGCGTTCTTTGAAAGTCCTGAAATAAATTTTAGTAATGCCGGAGGTGTTGAGAATTCTCAAAGCTTTGACATGGTCCCCACCCGACCTACTTATCAATGGCAATTTACGGCTGCCGGCCAGATTGGTGATGAAATGGTTTTAAATTGGAATCCTGATTTGAAATCTACCGGTACCCGACAGTTATTTCTTTTCGATGAAGAACGAATCGTCGTTATTGATATGATGAAAGAAAGTAGTTACCGCTTTACCCTGAGTAAGCGAAGTAAGTTCACTGTTTTTTATGGCGACAATATTGAAAGTAAAGTACGGAGCGCAGACATTGTCTCCGGAGCCCCCTATCCTAATCCTTTGACAGATGAAACAGCATCCATCAATATCAGCTTGCCTGATGCGCACTCATCCTATATGGTCCGCGTTGAGTTAATGAGTATGCAGGGTGAAATTATGAATTCAGGGGTTTCCTCATATACTCCTGGAATTCATGCGTTACGTTTTAATCTTACCGATGATCGCTATGCTCCGGGTGTTTATTTATACAAGTTATTCATTACCGGAGAGCGAAACTCTCGAATGTTCATTGGTAAACTAATTAAACCATGAAATTAGTTTTATGAAAAATTTCATTGTATTCACGCTCATGCTCCTTGGATCAGTTCACCTGACCTTCAGTCAGACCATTGAAATTGAGTTTATAGAATTTGCAGGAAAAAATATTGTTGTGCACTATAACCTGGACGATGGTTCCAATAGCAATCGGTTATTCCTGGTTCAACTCTATTCATCGCAAGACAACTTCACCGCGCCGCTTACGCGGGTGACGGGAGACTTAGGTACGGAAGTGTCATCCGGTTTTGGGAAAAAAATTGTTTGGGATATTACGAATGAACTGGGAGAATTTAAAGGAGATATTTCGCTGGAACTGCGTGGCAGGGTCTATGTACCCTTTGTTAAAATTAAAGAAATTGAAGAGGGTCAGGTGTTCAAACATGGAAAAAACTATCCGATCAATTGGACTTCAGGTAATTTAAGTGGCCAGGTAAATATTGAATTATTTAATGAGGATGGTGAAAGGATCTGGGGAGAAAACAACATTTCCAATATTGGAAAGTTTGATTGGTATTTGCCAGGCAATGTGAAAAAAGGTAATAACTACCG
>JAHEMS010000537.1 GCA_024643595.1 Bacteroidota bacterium | reverse complement strand
TAATTGATTCCCTTCCTTAGCGTACTGTTTTTCTTGCTGTAAAGGAAGTAAATAAATAACCCAACAATCATCCATAAAAAAGCGGAGATCAAAGTTTCCTTGCCTAAGGAAATAATCATTCCGGAACATACAATAATACCCAGAATAGGAATCAAAGGAACCAATGGAGTTCTGAATGGCCTTACCGCTTCGGGATTTTTTACGCGCATTACCCAAATGCCAACGCAAACCAGCACGAAAGCGAACAGCGTTCCGAAGCTGGTAAGATCTCCGGCCACGCTGCCTGGCACAAAGCCGGCAAAGGCACCAACAAAAATCAACAGCAGCCAGTTTGCCTTAAAAGGTGTACGAAATTTAGGATGAAGTTCTGAAAATACTTTAGGAACCAGACCGTCTTTCGACATCGAATAGAAAACACGCGACTGGCCCATAAGCATGACCAGGATAACCGATGAAAATCCTGCCAATATAGCCACGGTAATTAATGTGGCCAGCCAGCTATAACCGTGCATGTGGGTTTGAATGGCGAATGCGACAGAGGCTTCTTTTCCAGCAGTATTAAATTCATCCCAGTGAGCAACTCCGGTCAACACATAGGAAAATAGTACATAAAGAATCGTACATATTACCAATGACCCCAATATACCTATTGGCATATCGCGCTTTGGATTTTTTGCTTCCTGGGCAGCAGTAGACACCGCGTCGAATCCGATGAAGGCAAAGAATACAATCCCGGCGCCGCCTAATACACCACCCCAGCCAAATCTGTTCCACGCTTCATGATCAGGACTGGACTCTGGGATAACGAAGGGAGTATAGTTGGCTTGATCAATAAATCCCCATCCGATGTAGATAAATATGAGGACAATCGAAACTTTTACAAAAACAATAACAGCATTCAGATTGGCTGATTCTTTGGTCCCTTTGATCAATATTAAGGTAAGCACTACCAGGATAAACAAGGCCGGCAAATTAACAATGCCCTGAGCTCCATTCAATGAGGTTTCAAACGGTGAGTGACACCATTCGTAGGGGATAGCCCCTCCGAGTAAATTATTGAGATATTCACTCCAGGCGATTGACACCGTGGCGGAAGCCAGTGCGTATTCCAAAACGAGTGCCCAGCCAATGATCCATGCCATAAATTCACCCATGGTAACATAAGCGTAAGCATAAGCACTTCCAGCAATGGGAATCATGGAAGCAAATTCCGCATAACATAATCCGGCAAAGGCACACCCAATCGCAGCTATAATAAACGATACCACGACAGCGGGCCCGGCGGCTTCTCCGGCTGCGGCTGCCGTTCGAACAAAAAGACCGGCACCGATGATGGCTCCAATGCCAAGGGCAATCAGGTTTCCGACTCCAAGTGTACGCTTTAGTCCTTTGTCGGAATCTCCGTATTGCGCCATTAATTGTTCGAGGGGTTTTTTAATGAATAAGCTCATGCGATAGGGTATGAATTGGGGTTAAACAATTCCCTAAAAGTATAAAGAATATTGAATAGCGGAACTACCGGCCGCAACCGCTTGCATAAAATTCAAATGGTAGTTTTGCCAGCGGAAAAAGTGAATTAGAACAGATTTTGTCATTTAAATCTCGTTTTTGGTTAGAATCATAAATAAGCGGAAATTTGAGGTCGATTGAATCATTGCCATGGTAAAGATTAGTGCGGTCATAATAACCTTTAATGAAGAAAGCAACATTGCTCGCTGTATTGATTCTATCAAAACCGTGGCAGATGAAATTGTAATAGTTGATTCGTTTTCTACTGACCGGACTTGTGATATTGCATTAGAGAGAGGTGCCCGTGTTGTGAAACATCCCTTTAAAAGTCACATCGATCAGAAAAATTTTGCCACAACACAAGCAACTTATGAACATGTATTGTCATTAGATGCCGATGAATATCTTTCAGAGCAACTGACAAGATCTATTCTTGAGGTCAAAGAACACTGGCCAGCAGAGGCCTATCGGATGAACCGGCTTTCTAATTATGGAGGCAAATGGATTCGTCATGGCAATTGGTATCCAGATCAAAAAATAAGACTTTGGAATAAGAGAAAGGGCCTATGGGGCGGAGAGAATCCGCATGATAAAGTAGTGTTGAAGAGAGGTGTTAAAGTCATGCACCTGAAAGGAGATTTGCTGCATCGCGCTTATGTTGATTCGGCAGAAACATTGAGTAAAATTCAAAACTACTCTGGAATTTTTGCTCGGGAAAACGTAGGCAGAAGGGCCAGTTCACCAATGCGCATTATAGCGCATTCTTCTTTTGCTTTTTTCAAGAGCTACATTTTAAAGAGAGGCTTTCTGGATGGTTTTGAGGGGTTGATGGTCGCAATGGCTGTGAGCAATCATGTTTTTTATAAATACGCCAAGTTATACGAGGC
>JAHEMS010000536.1 GCA_024643595.1 Bacteroidota bacterium | reverse complement strand
TAATCTTACGTTGCGACCTCACTCATTGGTGAACCGGGTTTTATACGACGATAAAAAAGGTATTGCCACAGGTGTGGAAATCGTTGATACAGAAACCAATGAAGTGATTGAGTTTTATTCCCGCATCATTTTTCTGAACGCGGCTACACTGGCCACCGCGTTTATTCTTCTGAACTCAACTTCCGGTCGATTTCCCAATGGATTAGGTAATGGTAGCGACCAGGTAGGAAGAAACATAATGGACCACCATAAAGGAGCTGGGGCAAACGCCCGGGTGGAAGGATTTGATGATCAGTATTATGTGGGCCGCAGACCAACCGGAATTTACATGCCTCGCTTCAGAAATTTGTCTGATAAGCGCACGGACTATATTCGTGGTTTTGGTCATCAGGGAGGCGCCGGTCGTGGGGGTTGGGGAACAGGCAATGGTGATTCTGAAATAGGAATTGAACTAAAGGAAAAAATAATGGAGCCTGCTGGCTGGGCAATTAATTTTGGCGCTTATGGTGAGTGTTTGCCTTATGCCGATAACAGGGTTACACTTAATCGTGAACAAAAAGATAAGTGGGGTCGGCCTACGTTAGCGGTTGATGTAGAATTTAAGGAGAATGAAAAAGCTATGCAGAAAGACATGGCAGCTTCAATGGCTGAAATGATGGAGGCCGTTGGTTACAAGAATGTGACCCCTTATGTCAATACATCTTTTCCGGGCAATGCCAATCATGAAATGGGCAGTGCACGTATGGGCAATGATCCAAAAACTTCGGTATTGAATGGGTTTAATCAGATGCATGAAGTGAAGAATGTGTTTATCACAGACGGATCATTCATGACTTCTTCTTCGTGCGTGAATCCGTCACTGACTTATATGGCGATGACCGTCCGGGCATGTGCCTATGCCGTGGAAGAAATGAAGAAACAAAATATTTAAATTTTTATGTCCTGCCAGTGGGCAGCAAATTAGAAGGTGTCACTGTACATAATCTCTGATTTTATTTCCACGATAAGTTAATGTTGGATGCAGAAGTTGGTTAATTAATATTTTAAGTAACTTTTGATCATGGATGAAAATAAAGGTCGGAAGAATTTAAAATTACTTTTATTGATCATTCTGCTGCTCGGATTTGCTTGTCGACACCAAAATGAGATTCCGAAAAAAAATATTTTATTCATCTGCATCGATGATCTGCGTCCGGAATTAAACTCTTTTGGGCAGACCTACATTCACTCACCCAATATCGACCGCTTGGCATCTGTTGGTCGCCCCTTTTTACATCATTATGTTAATGCGCCAAGTTGTGGGCCATCCAGATACACTATGCTGACAGGCCGATACGGTCCACCCGGAAATTATGCATTATTTGATCGGGCAAAAATGCTTGCAGAAAATTCTGAAAACTTTTTACCAAGTATGCCGGAATGGTTTAGGCAGCATGGCTACATCACCATTTCGGTTGGAAAAATTTCTCATCATCCTGGTGGATTGGGTGGTCCTGACTGGAATGACCCCAACGTAATTGAAATGCCCAATGCCTGGGATCGTTCCCTGATGCCGGTGGCAGAATGGCAGCACCCACGAGGGGCCATGCATGGCCTGGCCAATGGGGAGGTACGTGGGAAGCCAGAGGAAATGGATGTGTTCCAGTCTGCCGATGGGCTGGATACACTTTACCCGGACGGACATATTACGAATGAAGCCCTTAATCAGCTAGAGCAGTTAAGTAAGCAAAAAGACAAACCATTTTTTTTGGCGGTAGGGATCATAAAACCACACCTTCCTTTTGGCGCGCCGAAAAAATATCTCGATTTATATCAGGAAGTTGAAATTCCTCCCATCGCTCACGCAGAAAAACCGGAAGGTCCCAGTACATGGCATCAATCATCAGAGTTTATGAATTATAATCGCTGGGGAAGAGATCCGCGAACCGATGAAGAATTTGCATTAGCAGTAAAACGGCACTACGCGGCATGTGTCAGCTATGCCGATGAACAAGTAGGTCGCCTACTTGATAAATTGAAAGAAACCGGAGCAGATAAAAATACTGTCATTGTATTATGGGGTGATCATGGTTGGCACCTTGGTGAACATGCGATCTGGGGCAAACACAGTTTGTTTGAGGAGGCCCTTCTGTCGCCACTTATTATTTCTATGCCGGATATCAAGCATCCGGGAAAGGGTGCTGATGGAGTAGTTGAGTCAGTCGATATTTTTCCAACTCTATGTGATTTGGCTGGTTTACCTATGCCGGAATTTGTAAAAGGGATTTCGCTGTCGCCATGGTTGGCTAATCCGGAGATGCCGGGTCATTCTGCGTTCAGTTATAGTGCGTCAGCACGTACTATTCGTACAGCGACATACCGATTTACAATTCATGATAATGGAGATATTGAACTTT
>JAHEMS010000125.1 GCA_024643595.1 Bacteroidota bacterium | reverse complement strand
GCAGTCTCGGACCTTGTCCTGTCCACATCATTGATGCTATTCATGCCAACACACGACAATTGGAAATGAATCCGGTTGTTGAAAACTGGGGGCCCCTGGGCCATCAAATGGAATTGGTGCGAAAGAAGGTAGCTGATTTTATTCACGCTGAGACAGATGAAATTGTTCTCACCCGAAACACCACCGAAGGTCTTAACCTGATTGCGCAGTCACTGCAACTGAACAATGGTGATGAAATCATAACCACTACCATGGAGCATGGAGGTGGTGAAGTGGGTCTTGACTTTTTGGTGAACACCAAAGGCGCTGTTCTCAACAAGATTGAATTTCCCATGCCTTCCCATAGCATTGCTGAAATACTGGAAGTGATTCACAAGAACATCACCCCTAAAACAAAGTTGTTGATGTTAAGTCATGTGAATACAGTAACTGGTTTGCTTATGCCTTTTGCAGAGATTGTAAAAATTACCAAGCCAAAAGGAATTTACCTCGTTGCGGATGGCGCTCAGGCTACCGGGCTTACCAACGTAAATGTTGATGCTTTAGGTGTTGACGCCTATACGTCCAGTGGACACAAATGGCTGATGGGCCCAAAAGAAACTGGGTTTCTCTACCTCCATAAAAATTTTCAGGATAAGGTGAAGCCGGTGTTTACTTCTTCCGGATTTGCTGCTTACACCGCCTCCTCAGGCACTCGAAATGTAGCCACCATTATTGGGCTAGGGCTTGCCATCGACTTTATAAATAGTATTGGTATTGAAAAAATTCAGCAGCGCACCCTGCAATTAAGAAACTATTGTTTGTCGGAACTAAAGAAACTGAAGGGGCTTAGCATTATCAGTCCGGAAAGCAGATCATTATCCACAGGCATAGTAAGTTTCTCACTGGATTCGGCGAAAAATGCAGATGTCTTCAACCAACTAAAAGAACAGAATATTATTGTTAAACTTCTCACCCGGCACAACGCGATTCGCATTTCTTGTCACCTGTTTGTGAGCAAGAAAGACATTGATCAGTTTATTAAAGCACTGATTCCTTTATTATAAAAATTTCTGGACTATTTTCCTCCCCGCTTTTTCGGTGCTTATTGGATTCTTACTGACTTGGAATCCGGGAAATAAATTCAATCAAAAAATTTAATTTACAACGTCTTTAGATTTTTGATCTGAGGTGTATGATGAATGATATGTTCCTGAAAAAACCGAAGTGTCTGCTGAATATTGATCATGCCAATAACAGGATGTCGGTACACTTTTCGTCGGAGTTGATCCTGCTGAAAGCGGGATAATAGTTCACTTAATTCGCTTCTCGTCTTTTCCCATGATGCTTTAACCTGCTCAACAGTTTGTAAAGATGTTGTTTTTTCCTTTAACCCTTTGGGGGCTTTATACTTAATCGGTAAACGCTGAGAAATGATGAAAGCTGTCATTTTCAATTCTTCGATCAATCCTGTATTTGCGGCTTCTTTTATGCCGAGTATTTTTTTGTTCAGGTAATTAATTGAAAGTTGTTCTGAGGCAATGATATGCGATAATACCTGAGCGATGGACCACTTGCCATTCGGTTGTTTATTTAACTGTTCATTTGAAAGTGAGTCTACCAGTGCTAGTAGCCCATGCCGTTGGTCTTCCAGTGAAGCATAACGTTGAAGCAATGAATTATTCAAATTACTTTAGGTTTGATATAAAAGTAAGGAAATTAATTGTTGGCAGGATGGGAAGCATTATTTACATTTAATGAACTCAACACTGTAAAACCAATCACCATGAATACAAATTATGCTGGATTTTGGAAAAGATTCCTGGCTTGGATTCTTGACAAAATAATTCTTGGAACAATAAACTGGATTATCCTGGCACCAGTCTTGGCAACCCTGGGCATTACCGCCACTGGAGAATTTCCTCCCTTTAGAGACATCATGGAAAATCCGGATGCATATGATATCGCTTCCTTTATCGCTTTAGTTACGGCCATGGTTGGTATATCGATGGTGGTAAAAACTGTAATTAGCATTCTGTACCATTCATTTTTTGAATCTTCAAAATTTCAAGGCAGTATTGGCAAGATCGCGTTAAGCATTATAGTAACCGATATCAGTGGAGAAAAGCTGGATTTTACCAAAGCCCTCGTACGTAACCTGAGTAAAATCATAACCAACTTTACTTTTGGCATCGGCTACATCATGGCGGGATTCACTGAAAAGAAACAAGCCTTGCATGATATCATCGCCGGCACGCTCGTAGTGGATAAATAATAATAGATTATTCCCAATTCCGTGTCTGTTGAAAGGAACCTTCGTTATTTCAAAAACTGAATCTTTCCTTTTTGTAACTCCACACGAGCAGGTAAAAGTCCAGCCAGTTCTCCCTCTGATTCAATCCAGGCAAGATCAGGGGAGCTAAGTTCCAATGATGTGGCGGTCGCATAAAGTACCCGATTATCGTTAACTGTTTTTTTCATTTTTACCGTTTGCAAAACGAAAAGAAATTTCAACAGCGACATATTGGTGGCGATGAAAGTGGAAAACACACCATCATCGGGCTCTGCTTTTGGCGCTATATAAATTTTATTACCGAATGATTTTCCATTGGCAACGGCTACCACGCGTGCATTACCTTGCCAGGTCCAATCGGTTGTTCGTACTTCAAATTTTTCTGTTGGATGAGTGAAAAAAGTACTGAGCACACTCACATAATAGCGTAAGCCGGTTCCTAACCATCGTGGTAAACGCTCCAGTCGTTGAACGGTAGCCGGACCCATGCCCAAGCTGCATACATTGATAAAGTATCTCGTTACCGGACTACCTTCCCTATTCAAACAGGTGATCTTTCCGACATCAATGAGTGAGGGTGTGGGTTCCTTTAATATATTCACCAACTGTGATGCTTCCCCTGAAATATTCATCATGCCCGCAAAATCATTTCCAGATCCAAGTGGGATGATCCCCAGCATGGGCAACTTGGATGAATCGGATACCAACATTCCATTCACCACTTGATTGAGCGTACCATCTCCACCTGCCGATAATATAACATCATAACCATGTTTGACCACTTCATGGCCAAGTTGTGTAGCATGTCCTGAATATTGGGTCTCAAAAACCTCAACCTTAAAATTTTTCTCAAGGTCGGGAAGGATCTTATGATAGAATCTTTTCTTCTTTCTTGAAATACCGTTAAGAATGATGGCGATTTTCAAGGGGCTATCTTCGAAAAATTTTCATCCTATTTGCAACTCTTCTTAAGGGCCGCTCTGGCATCGGCCGATCCTAGCTCTTCTGCATGTTTCAGATCGAGACAGCCATCATAGTTATTGTTCATCAGTAATTTAACAAGCCCGCGCTGATAGTATGTTTCCGGATCCCCCGGGTATAACGAGATAGAAAAGGAATAATCTTCCACGGCACCTCCATAATTTTCCTTTTCCGTTTTGCTTAAAGCCCGGTTATCATAATACACCGGGTTGGTGTCATCCAAGTCAATCGCCTTTGTATAATCAGTAATAGCCCCTTCATAATCTTCCGTGGTATGTTTGAGCACACCTCGTAGGTTGTAGGTCTCCGGATCATTGCCATCCAGCTCAATGGATTTATCGTAATCGGCCAGGGCTCCCTTTAAATCTTCAGCTGCCGTTTTTGCCAGGGCTCGGTTTTCATATTTAAATGGATCCTTGGGGTCTAACCTTATGGCTTCATCATAATCCACAATTGCCTTATCAAAATTTATGGTATTATAAAAAGCTACACCTCGGTAGTTGTATAAGTTTGCATCAGTTTTATCAAGTTCAATCGCTTTGGAATAATCATCAATTGCACTCACAAATTCACCCAGTTCAGCTTTTACCAGGCCCCGATTGAAATATTTATCCGCATCGATAGGACCTAATTCAAGCGCTTTTGAAAAATCAAAATAGGAGCCTTGCAAATCCTCTACATTATATTTCGCGAATCCCCGATTCGTGTATGCGTCGGCATATTTTGGATTATACCTGATCGCTTTATCCAGGTCAATGATCGCCGAATCATCATCACCCAGGTTGATTTTAGATTCTCCACGAAGGTTATAGGCCTCAGCAAATGTCGAATCAATTTCCAAAGCAAAACTAAAATCACTGATGGCCCCATAATAATCTTCCATACCCATGCGCGCCTGACCACGAAGGGAAAGTGCTACTTTATTCTTGGCATTTGCATCGATCAGTTTAGTAAGATCAACCTTGGCGGCTGTATAATTTTTTGCCTGAAGTTTCTTTCGTGCGGCTTCTAATGCCGCATCGGGCTGTGCTATTGCGAAAACCGGGATAAATATTAATAGGACAAGTAATTTATTCATAGAACAACGTTCAACTTATCAGGCAAGTTAGCAAGAATTGTAATAAATCTACCGATCGCACAGCGAAGCCGCTCCACACATTTTTTGAACCTCTTTGCGGGATAATCGTAAATTGCCCTGATTAATCATACCCCCATGAAATATATTGTATCGCTCCTTTCACTTTGTCTTTATGGTTTAACCACCTGCGCACAGGAAAAGCCATTGGAAATGAAGATGGATTTTGAACAATATGATCCGCCATCCACTTTGAAGGTGGAAGAACATAAACTTAAAAAGGCGAAGTTCCCTTTCGTCGATATTCACAATCATTATGGCAACATGAATACCGCTGATTTAAGTGAGCGTGTTAAGTATATGGATGAGTTAAATATGGGGGTAATGGTGAACCTTAGCGGGCGGGGATTCAGAAGCAGTGGTGATCATCTCGAAAAATCATTCGAGAACATTAAGAAACAATATCCTAATCGATTTATTCTATTTACCAATGTAGATTTTTCGGATATCGATAACCCCGAGTGGTCGGCCAGGATAACCAAACAATTGGAAGATGACGTAAAGCGGGGGGCCAAAGGATTGAAAATTTATAAAAGCCTTGGCCTCCACAATAAAGACAGCAAGGGAAACCGTATTCATATTGATGACCCTCGCATTGATCCCATCTGGGCTAAATGCGGAGCATTAGGTATACCTGTTTTAATTCACTCGGCAGACCCTAAACCATTCTGGGATCCTATCGATGAGAAGAATGAACGATGGCTGGAGCTAAAAACACATCCCGGTAGGCGATATGATGAAAGTTTTGCCAGCTGGGAAACTCTTATCGAAGAGCAGCACCATATTTTTAAAAAGCATCCTAAAACAAAATTTATCAATGCACACCTCGGTTGGTATGGCAACGATTTGAAAAAGTTGGGCGAACTAATGGAATCATATCCAAACATGTACACCGAGATTGGTGCTGTGATCGCTGAATTAGGGAGACAGCCCCGGGCAGCGAAAGCATTTTTCACAAAATATCAGGATCGCATATTGTTTGGTAAAGACAGTTGGGTGCCCGATGAATACGAAACGTATTTCCGTGTGTTGGAAACCGAAGATGAGTACTTCCCCTACCATAAGCGCTATCATGCTTTCTGGCGGATGTATGGTATCGGCCTGCCTGATGAAATTCTAAAAAAGATTTATTATAAAAACGCGATGAGCCTGATTCCTGGAATTGACAAAAGTCTATTTCCTAAATAGAAATAATTCTCACAACGAATCATTACTTTCGAGAAACCCCTACCATTATGAAATCCCTATTCAGTTTCCTTTTCCTGATTTCACCGCTCTTCATTTATGCGCAGAAAAAAGAGGTGCTTACCAATGCTCAAAGTTTTATGGGTACACTCACGCAAGAACTTAAAGTGAAAGCTCAGTATCCACTTGATGATGCCGAACGATTTAATTGGAACTTTGTGCCCATCGAGCGTAAAGGAATAACCTTCTATGATTTTTCAGATAAGCAACGCGATGCCGCCATGGGACTATTAAAATCTTCATTGAGCGATCAGGGATTTCAAAAAACAACCGGCATTATCAATCTGGAAAACATTTTAAAAGTGGTAGAGAAACGTGGCGCCGATGATCACTTTCGTGACCCTCTGAATTATCATTTCTGGGTATTTGGAACTCCTGATGCTAAAAATCCATGGGGATGGAGGTTCGAGGGACATCATGTATCCTTAAATTTTACAGTAATGAATGGGGAGATTGTTTCTTCAACTCCTTCTTTTTTTGGATCTAATCCAGGAATTGTGAAGGAGGGTGAAAGTAAAGGGATGGAAGTATTGAAGCAAGAAACCGATCTTGGATTTGCCCTTCTTAATTCTCTTTCTTCTACCCAGCGCAAGTCTGCAATAATAGCAGAAACTGCGCTCCCTGAAATCGTCAGCCTGAATAAACGAAAAGCTATGCTTCTTACACCTGATGGGTTGGGGTATAAAGAAATGAATAAAGAGCAACAAGGAATCCTGATGAAGCTGTTGGATGTATATGTAAAAAATTATGCCTTTGGATTTAGTAAGAAGTTTATGGAAAAGATCACGAAAGCAGGCATCGATAATCTTCATTTTGCCTGGGCCGGAAGTTTACAGCCCGGAGCCGGACATTATTATCGGATCCAGGGACCGATGTTGCTGATTGAATACGACAACACGCAAAACAACGCCAACCATGTACACAGCACAGTACGTGATCTCAATGATGACTTTGCGGAAGACATCTTGCGTGAACACTATGCGAAGGAGCATAAATGATTTTTATCCTCTGCTAAGGGGCATCACTAAATTCCCATGACTTTGCCTGTAAAACTTTAGCATGCTTACGTTATCAACTGTTCACCATGTAGCCATAATCTGTTCTGAATACGAAGTCTCTAAGAAATTCTACACTGAAATTTTAGGATTAAAAATTATTGCTGAACATTACCGTTCAGAACGACAATCGTACAAGCTTGATCTAAAACTTGATGAACAGTATGTGATTGAATTATTTTCCTTTCCTGATCCTCCGAAGCGTGTGAGCCGTCCGGAAGCAACCGGACTTCGACATCTTGCCTTCGGTGTCGTTGATCTTGAAAAAGCAATTCAAAGTTTAACAGAAAATGGCATTAGCGTTGAGCCTGTTCGGAAAGATGAATTTTCCGGAAAACGCTTTACGTTTTTTTCAGATCCAGATGGATTGCCGTTAGAGTTGTATGAGGAATAATTACTCTGACAAACTCAACATTCCTTGCTCTTTTGATTCAAGAACGGATTGACCCATCAGGAATCGATCTACGGCGCGTGCCGCCTCACGTCCTTCGCTGATGGCCCAGACCACGAGCGACTGACCTCTGCGCATATCTCCTGCGGTGAAGATCGATTCGACAGATGTTTGGTAGTTGGTTGCTTTTACGTTACCACGTTCATCATAATCAACGCCCAATTGCTCTAAAAGACCATAATGCTGTGGATGCAAAAAACCCATGGCCAGCAAAGCCAGCTCGCATGGGATGATGCGTTCTGTTCCAGGTACTTCACTGAAGCCTGGAGCTTTGCCCGGCTCTGGCTTTTTCATTTCTACTTCCGCTATCTTCAACGCCTTAAGGTTACCTTTTTCATCACCAATAAATTCTTTAGTAATGATCGCCCACTTGCGCTCACATCCTTCCTCATGTGAGGTGGAGGTGCGCAAAATCATGGGCCAGCTTGGCCAGGGCATTGCTTCTGTTCTGTCCTTCGGTGGCTTTGAAAGGATTTCTATTTGAGTGACCGACTTCGCGCCATGACGATTGGATGTGCCAACACAATCTGAACCTGTGTCCCCTCCGCCTATAACAACTACGTTCTTGCCGGAAGCCCATATTTCCTCAACGGTTACTTTCTTGCCCGCTACTCTACGGTTTTGCTGCGTGAGAAAATCCATTGCAAAGTGAACTCCTTTGAGATTTCTACCTGGTATTGGTAAGTCCCGTGGCACGGTTGACCCTCCGCACAACAAAACCGCATCATAATCTTCTTTCAGTTGATCGATGGATAACGTCTCTCCCACATTTACATTGACCTCAAATTTCACCCCTTCTTCAATCATCAAATCAATTCTGCGATCCAACACGTGCTTATCGAGTTTAAAGTCCGGTATACCGTATCGTAATAAACCGCCAATCTCATCCGCTCTCTCAAATACAGTAACCTGGTGGCCGGCATAATTCAGCTGGGCTGCTGCTGCCAATCCTGATGGTCCTGAACCCACCACTGCAATTTTCTTATTAGTGGATGAAGAAGGAATGCGTGGCTTTGCAAATCCTTCCTGATAAGCCTTTTCAATAATGGACTTTTCAATGTATTCAATGGCCACCGCTGGTTTGTTAATACCCAATACACACGATGTTTCACATGGTGCAGGACAAATGCGGCCAGTGAATTCAGGAAAATTGTTGGTCGTGATTAAAATCTCGTAGGCTTGCTGCCAGTTGCCCTGATAAACTGCATCGTTGAATTCGGGTATAATATTTCCCAGCGGACATCCATGATGACAAAATGGAACACCACAATCCATACATCGTGCTGCCTGTTTTACGGTAATCGGTTCATCGATTACTGGATCTACTTCATTGTAGTCGCTGATTCGCTTTTTAGGATCACGTTTTTTAGGAAGTTCTCTATCCTGCTCTAAAAATCCAGTCGGTTTTCCCATTTCAATTATTTATTTCTTAAACGACAAAATCACGGCTATCAACAAGCCATAGTTCAGTTACTTAGTTGGAGGAAATTTTTTCTGTATTGCCCAAAGACGGTTTCTTGACTTCAAGTTTCTTTTCAGCTTTTCTCTTTTCTAAAACTGCCTTGTAATCAATCGGCATTACTTTGATAAACTGCTTGAAGGACATTGGCCAGTTACCCAAAACATTAGCGGCTACCTTGCTTCCAGTAAATTGTTGATGCGATTCTACCAGCTCAT
>JAHEMS010000535.1 GCA_024643595.1 Bacteroidota bacterium | reverse complement strand
AGGATCTCTTACGCCAAAGACTGCTTCATGTCCGTAATTCAACCACCCCTTAGCCAATGCAGAACCAACGTTACCAGCGCCAATGATTGCTATTTTAAGCATTATGAATTCAATGTGAAGTCAACATAAATTTTTGATTTCAATACTTTTGAGATAGGACAATTAGCTTCAGCATCTTTTACCAGTTCAGCAAATTTGGTTTGATCAATGCCTTTCACGGTAGCTTTTAATATCAAATGAGATTCAGTTAAAACTCCATCTTCGAAATTTATTTCACATCTGGTTTCGAGTTCATCCGGAGTAAAGCCTGCTCCACCTAAATTGAAACTTAATTTCATGGTAAAACATCCCGCATGAGCGGCAGCTACTAATTCTTCAGGATTTGTTCCTATGCCCTCTTCAAAGCGGCTGCCATAGGAATATTGAACCTTGCTTAGTACACCACTTTGAGTGGTTAGATTGCCTTTTCCATCTTTGCCGCCTCCTTGCCAGAGGGCTGTTGCTCGTCTTTTCATATTATTTAATTTTATTTGTTAATGAGTCTTGCTTTTGGGAATATCAAAGAAATCTATTTGACCACATCCAAAACTGGCCTCTTTCCATCGATCAATTTTTAGCTGTGCCTTTACTATTCCGCATGTAGGAATGTTATCAATATACTCGTTCAGCATAGAATTGGCAAACTCGGTTAATCCAGGGTTGTGCCCAAAAAGAAATACAACTTCTTCATCATCTCTTTCATGATCCTTGATGTCTCGAATTACATGTAGAATCTGCTCCTCGTTGGCATGATACAAGTTTTGATCTGTCTTAATTTTATGCTTATCAAAGTTTAAAATTCTAGCGAATTCTTTACAGGTGTCAAAGGTCCTGAGAGCGGGGCTTGTGATCATGATATCGGGAGTGACATGCCTTTCCTTCAGACGCTTGGCCATAGCGGGGGCATCTTTTTTACCTCTCTTATTTAAGGGCCTATCAAAGTCACTTAACTCAGGATTATCCCAGCTGGACTTGGCATGTCGAATAAGGAATAGGGTCTTCATATTGATGCTGGATAAATTTAATCAAACCTACTCGTATCTTTGGCATTCGGATATGGAAAACAGACCCCTAAATAAAAGAATAAAGTATACTTCTTTATATTTCTTTATAAGATTCCTGATTTTTGCTTCCAATCTTTTGCCCCGGAAAAAATGGTTGGCTTTTTGTGGCTGGCTAGGAAAGATAGCATATGTGGTTTCTCCCAAACCTCGGGAACGTGTGATTTACCATTTGGGTCTTGCCTTTGGAAGTGAAAAATCGCCTGATGAAATTCTTGCATTGAGTAAACGCGTGTTTATTATGTTAGGCAAAAATACAGGTGATATTCTTCGATCCCTGAAAGTTCGTACACTTGGAGACTTATCAAAATTTTTAGTTACCCATGGCATTGAAAATTATGAAAAGGCATATGCAAAAGGAAAAGGAGTCATGTTTCTTACTTCTCATCTGGGGGCGTTCGATTTGCAGATTACAAATATGGCTTTGCGTGGATTGAATCCTAATATTGTAGGTACTGCACTAAAGGATGAACGACTCAATGAATTACTGTGGCAATATAGAAATGCGTACGGCGCGGTGGCCATTGAACGTGGCAAAGAAAGCGTGAGATTATTTAAAGTGTTGAAATCAGGCGGGTCAATTGCTATTCTCATCGATCAGGATACAAAAGTAAAAAGTCGCTTTGTGGATTTTTTTGGAATGAAAGCGTCTACACCTATTGGAGCTACCGTTTTGGCATTACGCACTGGTGCAGCAGTAGTGCCCACGTATGTTTATTTAGACGAAAACGGAATGCAGAATATGCATATTCTTCCCGAGATACCACTGGAGATTACTGGTGATGAGGAAACAGACTTGATTGTTAATACTCAGAACTTCACCAATTTTACGGAGCAAATTGTGCGCGAACATCCTGACCAATGGGTGTGGATGCACGAGCGGTGGAAAACCAAACCAGGTGAAGAGATAGCTTAATGAATTTATAAAATGATGAAAAGATTACTGCTGATACTAATCGTGTTAGTCCAGGTTCACAACTCACATGGTCAACTCTCGAAGGTTGAAAAGAAGATTGTGTCAGCTATTGATGCCAACAATGCTGTCGCGTTGAAATTGTTGGAAGAAGCAGTGAACATCAACAGTGGCTCTATGAATTTTGAGGGAGTCTTTAAAGTAGGACAACTATTCAAAGAACGATTGGATGCGCTTGGTTTTGAAACCCAATGGGTAGATGGTAAGCCGTTTGGAAGAGCTGGTCATCTGGTGGGTTATCATACGGGCAAAGGAGCAGGAAAAACGCTTTTATTAATTGGTCACCTGGATACCGTATTTGAATTATCAAGTCCATTTCAAAAGTATAAGATGGTAAATG
>JAHEMS010000124.1 GCA_024643595.1 Bacteroidota bacterium | reverse complement strand
AAATGAATTGATCAGACAATTTAGCGCGCAGTGGGATAAGAAAGCATTGATCATTGATGAACGCTTTAATAATGGCGGACAAATTCCAGATCGGTTTATTGAAATGTTGAATCGTGAGCCGCTGGCTTTTTGGGCCATACGCGATGGCAGCAACTGGCCCTGGCCACCATACGCACACTTTGGTCCTAAAGTGATGTTGATCAATGGTTGGAGCGGATCAGGTGGTGATGCGTTCCCCGATTATTTCAAAAAGAAAAAACTTGGGCCGTTGATTGGTGCCAGAACGTGGGGTGGACTGATTGGAATAAGCGGGGTTCCGGGATTAATCGATGGCGGGAGTATTACCGTACCTACGTTTAGAATGTTTAATCCTGATGGCACATGGTTCAAGGAAGGACATGGCGTTGATCCGGACATTGAGGTACAGGAAGATTTAACTTCATTATCAAAAGGAGTGGATACACAATTGGAGCGCGCAATTACTGAAATTAAAGATTTGATTAATAGAAACGGATTCAAACAACCATCTCGACCTGCTGCTGAAGAGAGATAATTTATTTTCAAAAAATCATGCTCGGATCTAAACTACCGAGCATGATTTTTTTTTCAGAAACATTGCCCTTATCATTTTAGTAAACTAGCCTTAGCGATGACAAAAGATGTATGAGGTCCCCATACACTTGTATATCTAATTTACTTATTGATTTACGCCCAATTTCAAGGCCTCCACAATAACTTGAAATCGGTCTACTGGCAGTTCGGCTTCAGCGATCGTAATCAGCATTTCGAAAACTGGTTCTGGTGCAGTTGCTTTGACTTCGCCAAACCAATGAATCATCTCCTTGTCATTAATTCCCCGGATCATCCACTTCGCATACATCATCATTTTTTGAGGAGGAACATTTTTCACCAATGTCTGCTCAATGGATTTAATTTCTGAATCCGAATAGCAATCCCATAAAGCAGCATTTAATTCAATCTCTTCCTTATTCATGTGGTATAAATTGAATGCGATGAAATCATTGAAGGCAAAGAATAAAAGCTTCCCTTGTTCTAATCTTTTCAAATCGGTATCCGCTTCTTTGTAGCCGGCGATCAGATTATTTAATGCATGTACAAGACGATGATCTTCTTCATGTTCCTTTTCAAATAGAGCGGCCACATCGGGATTTGTTTTTGCCAGGGGCTCGTTAAAATAATGGTCTTCTCCATTTGCATGGCCCTCAAAAAGATAGAGGGCTTCTTCAATCTGTGATAACACCGTTGAGGCGGATTCAATGTGTGACATGTCAGCTTGTTGAATTTTTATGGCGGAGTCATAAAGCAGAATGCGCAAACCTTTGTGAACTTGATTAAACGAGTTGTAGCGGAATGTATGCATAGTCATTTCAATTAGTATGCTATTTAAACGCAGCAACTTTGCAAAAAAGCCTACGTTAAACGGAACATTCCATACGCTAAAAGGAGTTTATGAAGCAATCGCCCACAATTGATTTTGCAGAATTTGATCATTACACCTGCCGTACGCAAAAGATTAACGGATTTGATGAAATCATTCGGCAGCATCCTGATTTTGGTCACTGGCAACAACGATCCATCTCTATAAAATCCATACACGTCTTTGAACACCGGGCAGAATTAGTGATACCCGTCAATGTTCAACTTGAAAAGGTCGGTTCGGCACGATACGTGCATCATTGCATTTCGCTAAAGGGAAATATAGGTGCGTACTTTCATAATCATAAAATCTCAGCAAACTTAGCTCAACAGCGATATCATCAAATTTTTGTACCAGAAGATGATTATATGCTTGGTTTTGGTCATGCGTTTACCAACGTGCACATAGAAATTGATCGCGAGCATTATGCAACCTTACTTTCTGATACCGAAAAATGGTCAAGTGATTTGCGCAAAAAATTAGTTGAGCGCGAACTATTCTATCCTGAAGAAAATGTGCTTACGCCGGAAATGATCCGGACCGTTCATGAAATATTCAACAATCCATTGAGTGGGTCACTAAAACAATTATTCATCGAATCGAAAGTACATGAGTTGATTGCCTTACAACTTAATAATCTTTATGGAGAAAGTAGGTTAACAAAGCAACGAAAGTCAGATCGTGATTTATTTTATTCAATTCACGATTATCTCTCAGAAAATTTCCTAAAAGAGCACTCACTTAAAGACATCGGAAAGCATTTTGGTGTTAATGAATTTTCCTTGAAGAAAGGTTTTCGTGAAAACTTTCAGACTACCATATTTGATTTTTTATTAAATAAGCGATTGGAGCATGCCCATGAATTATTATTGCACATGGATCAAACCGTTCATGAAATAAGTTCTCTGGTTGGATATAAATATCCCCATCATTTCTCTGTAGCATTCAAAAAGAAATTCGGAATTAGCCCCTCATACCTGAAGCAAAACTAAAACCTCACCGGTTTCAGCAATATATCTGCTTTGGCGAAAGCTTTATCATATTTTTTCTTTACCTCAACAGCTTCACTCTTTTTTCCCTGAGCCTGTAAGCTCTGATATAAGCCGAAGAGAGACCACCCGTTATCACGATAAAGATTTAGGTCTTCGCGAAATCGTTGCTCTGCCAGTGCCGGTTTTTTTGCTTCAAGGAGAATGCCTCCCAAAACCTGTCGAGCGGGATGATACCAATCCGGAGGCTCCTGATAAAGGAGATTATCTTCAATCTCCACTGCCTTTGTTACCAGTTGAATTGATTTATCGAAGTTATTTTGTTTGGCTTCGATTTCTCCTTCCAGAATGTTTTGTCCAATACTTAAAACATTCCTGAAACTGTTAAATCCACTTATGGTATATTCCATAAATGGATCAGATACTAGCGTTTTAAGTTTAGTCAATTCCGCCTTTGCCTCAACAGGTTTATTGGTTTTAACATAAGCCATTCCTCTGGCATAATGCCATACACTTTTTATGTACTTCAATGAATCAACTGGCTCTTTAAGTTCAAGAATATCATTCCATTTTCCAAAACGCACCAGGGTATACCAAGGCATGGTATACCAGTGTTGCAGGGTAACAAAGTCAGGAATATTCAACATCTCTACAGGAATGTTTTGTTTTAACGCCTCTGCGGTCTCCATTGATTTCTTACTCATCCCAGCCATCTGCGTACATGCCAGCAGGAAATGATAATTATGCGGATAATAGAAAAGCGGGTATACCCCCTGCACCTTACATTGAACAATATATTCCTCATCTGTTTTTACAGCACGTTCATTGGCCTCAACGCCATCAAGGTAGCGGCCAACACGAATGTAGATATGCGATGGCATGTGCACCAGATGGCCGGAACCGGGAACCAGATCTAAAAGTTTGTCGGCACTTGCTGCCGCTTTTTCTGGTTCTGCCGATGCCTCAAGGATGTGAATATTTAAATGATTTGCGCCCGGATGTAATGGATGCTTAGAAATTACATCTTCAATTACATGAACAGGTTTTGCTGTCCATGCCATCGGTTCCCCGTTTTTCCAAAAATCCCACGGATGTAAATCCATTAATGCTTCTGCATAAAGCGTATTTATATCCGGATGATCAGGATAGTGTAATGCCACCTCTTCCATTGCAATTGCATAAGCTTCATCAAGTGATTTTCTGTCTTTTAAGGCTTCTGCCGTATATCGTTTTGAAAGTGCATCGATAAGTGACTGCTCCATGGGCGAAGCTTTATCTTTTAATGCTATTGCTTTCTGAAGCGATTTATAAACTGTTTCAGTGTCGGCAGGATCCATCGGCAAGTTAATATTTGGACCAAGCGAAAGTGCCTGTCCCCAATAGGCCATGGCACATGCAGGATCAAGACGCGCCACCTCCATGAAAGAGCGATAGGCTTCGAGATGGTTAAAACCATAATACAGGTTAATGCCTTGATTAAAAAATAATTGAGCCCGTTCATTGGTGGTGCTCACTTTCATGCCATGTTTACCAAGGTTGTACAACAGTGGGGCTACTTGACGGGTAGTATCCATAATTTTAAGGATGATTCTCGCACCCGGAGTGCCGCATATGGATAAAGGGGGAGTGATCTCCGACTTCAGCTGACTTTGAAAAGTAAGCAAAGGAGGAACAAAATGAGTGCCCACCGAAAAAAACAAGAGGGAAGCCACGCCACCGACAAGAAGCGAATTTTTCATTGTGTAGTTACTTGTGTTTATTAATAGACCGAAAATGAATTACCATTAAGCCTAAGAAACCTTCCAGCAAATACGTACGCTAATAAATCTATCTCTGCGTTCAGGAAAGTCTGATTGGCATCTCTCGATACCTCTTTCCGGTCGCAGCAAAAATGGCATTAGCTAATGCGGGTGCAACCGGTGGTACAGGTGGTTCGCCTACTCCTGTAGGGACCTCATCGCTCTCCACGATGTGAACCTGTGTCAGCATTGGAGCATCTTCCATTCGTGCGACATTATATGTGTCAAAGTTTGTTTGTTCACTATGACCATCCTTAAAAGACATATGCCCTTTCAAAGCGCCTCCTAATGCAAAAACAAATCCTCCTTCAAATTGCTGAATAACGGAGTTACGGTTCACCACTTGACCACAATCAACTGCATAATGTGCTTCGTGAATCGTGAGTTTTCCGGCATCATCAACCGACACATGAACTACACATGCGACATCCGTAAGAAAACTTCGATGTGCGCAAATACCCATGCCATGACCCTTAGGAAGGTCCTTCCCCCAACCGGATTTTTCTGCCACCAACTCAATCACTTTACGCATGCGTGCTGTATTGGTGGGATATTTTTCAATTGGCTCCCCGTAGTTCTGAAAGTCTTTGATAAGTTCATTGAGCGGAACGTTTCGATCGGGGCCCAGTAATTCTAATAAATTTTTTACAGGATCAACTTTTCGTAAAGAAGCGATTTCATCCATCATGCTGCCGATCGCAAAGGCATGCTGAATATTACTTACCGATCGCAACCATCCAATACGAGTACGTGCCGGTGATTCAATGGCCTCCACAGAAATATTTGGAATATCAAATGGAAAGTCGATGGCACCTAGTCCCAACTCACCATCACTGGGTTGAATTTCCTTGGTATTTGAAGTGCCCCCGATTGGCGGGAAAGCACTGCGATGGGTCCAGCCGGTAACATTTTTATCTTTATCCATAGTAACGCGTATATTCTGCACGCTGCACGCATGAAAGAAATCCATCGTGAGATCATCTTCACGGGTCCACATTACTTTTACGGGCGTGCCCATCATTTCCTTTGCTACCATTGCCGCTTCAACTGCAAAATCCGGTTTGGATTTTCTGCCAAAGGCTCCACCAAGTAAGGTGACATTTACAGTAACATTTGCAGCATCCATGCCGAGGTTCCCGGCAACACTATCCCGTACCCACTGAGGATGCTGAACCGGTGCCCATATTTCACATTTACCATCTATTACCAAAGCGGTAGCGTTGGGTGACTCCATTGGGGCATGCGATAAGTGCTGCGTCACGTACGTGGATTCAAACATCGATGAAGCACTTTTGCCTGCCATTTCCACATCACCATTCGATCTCCGTGGATCTCCCTTCTTTTTTGCCTTTTGCTTTAATTCATTCAGGTATGCCACTGAATCATATGATCCATTTATCCCATTGTCCCATTCCACTTGCAATGCCTTTCGTGCACTTATGGCCGACCAGGTTGAATTTGCTACAACAACGACGCCTCCTTGCGGTACATCTAAGCCGGCTGGAAAACCAGAAGCCTTCATTTCAAATATCTTAATTACACCCTCTATCTTTTTTGCTTCCGTATCTGAAAAGCTTTTCACTTTTCCGCCAGCCACCGGACACCTCAGGATAACGGCATATTTCATATCTGGCTTAACCACATCAATTCCATACACGGCAGTGCCTTTCACAATATCTGGCACATCATATAAGTTCATTGCTTTGCCGATGTATTTCCACGCTGATTTTTTCTTTAATACAATCGCCTCCTCTTTAGGGGCCGTAAGTTTTGCCGCCTCATCGGTCAATTCACCAAATCCAATTTTTTTTCCACTGCTATGAACTACTTCATGGTTATTCGCCTTACATTCACTCACATCCACTTTCCACAGGTTGGCAGCGGCTTGCTCCAGCATCATACGGGCAGTAGCTCCTGCCTTTCGCATCGGTTCAAAAAACATGCGTACTGAAAAGGAACCATCCGTATTTTGGTTGCCATACTTCTTTTCATCGCCTATTGCTTGAATCAATTTCACTTTCTTCCAATCTGCCTCCATTTCATCAGCAATAATCATGGGCAACCCGGTACGAATTCCGGTTCCCATTTCCTGCCGGTGTGCAACGATCATGACCGTTCCATCCGGATTGATCGTCAGATAAACATTGGGCGAAAATGGGGTGGTAGATTTTGAAGGAGAACAACTCCATTGAAGTCCAAGTACAACACCTGTTGCAGTGATTCCAGTGGCTTTCAGAAACGAACGTCTGTCAATTTTCCGAACAACTGACTTTTCAAGATTAGAAGTGAATTTCATAAGGTGACAATTACTTACGTTCAAGTTAATAAAGTTTGGGTGAGGTAAAAAATGGTTACCCACAAATGGCCAAAGATGGATTGGCATTTGTGCTAATAGCGGTTATTAAATAAATTTCATGGAAACCATAGATAATTATCACAAGGGACTTTTATTCATAACCTATCTTTTAATCAATTCTGATAATGAAATAAGCGATAATGAATTGTATTACCTGCATAAAATGAGAGTAGAAGAAGGTGTCACAGACGATACTTTTGCACATCACTTTAAGTCCCTTCTCGGGAAAAATGAAAAAGAAATTTATCAAATTGGGATAGATGCCATTAACTTATGTACTGATGAGCAAAAACTGAAGACCTTCGTAAGACTTTATCAATTGGCATTAATCGATAAGGTTTTGCGGGTTAAAGAGGTACGGTTTATTCTCTACGCTATAAAACTAGCCAACGTTGATATTAATGCCGTTGTGCATATGGCCCTCCAAAAAGAAATGGCTGCTTAAGTGAATTCAAAATAAAGAAAGTTGCGAATAGGAGGACCTCATCGTGGTATCTTCTTTTTTTATTGATTGGCGAATATGATAGAGCTTGGTCTCCTTGCTTCTCGAAGCAATGATGATTTTTGTGTTTACCGAATTTTCAAGAAACAAATCTTTCACCAGTTTTTGAGTATTGTTTTCGGCAGACAAGTGCGACAAAAGAAGATGGCTCATAAACGCAGGCCGATATTGTAAAAATAAATTCAGTGCCTGCCGGTTAGATAAATGTCCTTTTCCGTCACGAATGCGGTTTTTCAAATGAATAGGATATCTGCCATTTTCCAACATGAATTCGTCATAATTGGATTCCAGGAAAACGGCATGGCACTTTTGAAAATTTTTTACCACGTGTTCACATGCCACACCAATATCCGTGAACACCCCAACATTTACGGTCGCGCTCGATACAATAAAGCTATGCGGGTCACTCGCATCATGGATCTTTGGAAATGGAACGACAGACAGGTTACCAACAGAAATTGGTTCATATGCGTTGAAGGTATAACTCAGATGATCTTTGATTTTTAATCTGCCTTCGTTTTTTGTTTCAGGCGTAGCGTATACTGGCAATTGATATTTTTTGGAAAGTACGGATACGCCATTAATATGATCAGAATGCTCATGTGAAATAAATATCCCTTTTACCTTTCTTAAAGATAAGCCAAGCCGTTTCATCCTTATTTCCGTTTCACGACATGAAATGCCTGCATCAATCAATACAGCCTCATTATCATTGCCAACATAGTAGCAATTACCGTTACTTCCAGAATTCAATGAGGCTGCGAATAATGACATGTCTATTCAGATGAAATGAAATATCATTAAAATTAATCAACTTTAATAAAGTTTTTTCGCAACATCACTCCCATCAATTATGGGCCGTATTCACGCCTTTGAGTTTGAGGATTTGCAATGGTTCCCGAAGAATCTTCGCAACTATGCTACAGATTTTTTACAGTATGGCGCGAATACGTTTGATATGTATAAGGAGATTATTCCGATTTTACTGAAAGGCGTTGAAAAATCCGGTAACAATATCATTGTTGATGTTGCGTCAGGTGGTGGTGGGGGGCTCCTTAAAATTGCGCATCATTTGAAGAGTCTAAATCCCTCACTCAAAATTATTCTTTCTGATCTATATCCCAACCAGGATGCTTTTGAGCGAACAAAAGCACATGCCCCTGAAACCTTTGACTATAAAAAGGATCCGATTAATGCCATGATGGTGCCACCGGAATTAAAAGGACTTCGAACCCATTTTCTTTCATTTCATCATTTTAAACCAGAACAAGGCAAAGCGATCCTTCAAAACGCAATACATCACGATCAGCCAATTGCCATTTTTGAAGGTCAGCAGCGAACTTTTAAAAGTATGATGCCAATGTTACTTTCTCCATTAACGGTACTTCTTACAACTCCTTTCATACGTCCATTTAAAATTGGCAGAATATTTTTCACGTATTTGATTCCTATTATTCCTTTATGCGTATGGTGGGATGGAATCATTTCGGTGCTTAGAACTTACACTGTTGAAGAACTAAATACCATGATTCTTGAACTTGACCATCATGAGCAGTTTGACTGGCAAGTTGGAATCGCTAAAGGCAAACCCGTTGATATTGGGTTTCTATTGGGCACCCCAAAAAATAATAAACCAAATAATAATGAATAATGCAGCCAAATCAGTCTACTATTTTGGGTTCTATCTTTTACTCTTAAGTGTTGCCCTGACTGCATTTCCAAATTTCTTGCTTTCCACTTTTCAGTTGCCTGAAACCAAAGAAATTTGGATTCGCGTGGTGGGGGTACTTGTGTTCAGTATCGGCATTTATTATGTATTCCTGGCTCAAAGCAATAATACATTATTCCTTACA
>JAHEMS010000123.1 GCA_024643595.1 Bacteroidota bacterium | reverse complement strand
AAAAATTGAAATGACCAAGGCGCCGGATGTGCCCATCGAAAATTCATATTTCTACACCACCCGCAAAGATCTTGATTCATTAAGTTTTAATGCCGAGAAGGCAGAGTATGATATAAACACACAACAATTAAAAGTGAGTGGCATTCCCTATATCATCGTGGCGGATGCAAAGATCACCCCGGAGAATAACGAGGTGCTGATCCTTGAAAACGCAAAAATAGGACAGCTGAAAAATACGATCATTGTACTGGACACCATCAATGGTTATCACCGGTTAACCAATGGCGTGGTGGATATTATTTCCCGAAAGGAATTCACAGGTCATGCTACTTATCAATATGTTAATTCAGTGAATGACACATTTGCTATTGACATGACTGATTTTAAATATGAAGCCATCGCCGATCAAACTCAAACCAAAAAACGGGGATCCGGACCCGCTATGCAAACAGTAGCAAATGGGGTAACAACGGAAAGCGATAATATCCTGGTCGCCCCCAGGGTTTATTACAAAGGTGATATGACTATGTATGCTACCAAACCGGCCCTGCAGTTGAGGGGGTATGTAAAAATGGACTTAAAGAAGATCAAGGACTACAATACCTGGCTGCGTTATGAACAAAGTGGTGATGAAAAAGATATTTATTTAAACTTTGACAATGCCGTTACCGAAGAGGGACGAAGAGCGGATGCGGGATTGCATTTTGCGGAGGACAATGACTTATATATCACATTCGTGTTCGATAAGAAAGATCCGAGCGATGATGATTTCTTCTTGCCCAGTGGCTCTTTATTCTTTGATAAGGAAACAGGAGAATTTAGGATTGAAGACAGAAAGAAGTCCGCAGGAGAGAAACTCACCGGTAAAGTTTTTGCTTACAATGAAGAAAAGCAGGAAGTCCGGTTTGAAGGACCGGTTAACTTCTTTCAGAACACCAGGGATTTTAAGCTAACCGCGTCAGCATTGGGTTCTGGCAATCTCGAAACAAACGCCATCCGGTTGAATTCATTCATCATGGCGGATATGAACATCCCTCCTACAGCCTATCAATTGATGGCCTCCAGTATGCTTGATATTATCAAAAATGAAAGCGTGCCCGAAGGACTGGGTGATCAAACGGAATTACTGTATAAGATTGCGGATTTGATTGGTGAGAAAGCGGTTAAGGACTATGAACAACAATCGCTGAAAAATTTTGTGCCGTTAAATACCATCTCGGCACTGGTGAAACCCATTGTCCTTTCCAATGTCAATCTGAAATGGTCGCAAGAGTATAAGTCTTTCTATAGTGAAGGACTGTTAGGAATAAGTCATATTGATCGCTATGACATTAACGGAGCCTTTGAAGGCTTCATGGAGATAAGGAAAAATGAGGATGGCGCGCCGGTGTTTCATCTGTTTATCAAAGCGTCTCCCGATTCATGGTTTTATTTTGGATTTGAAGACAACCGCCTGATGATTCATTCTTCAGTTCCTGCCATGAACGATGTGATTGTAAAAAAAGCGAATGCGGGCAAAGCAAAAGTAGGCGAGTTGGTCTTTATCCCCGGCACTGATGATGAGACACTGGCATTCATCAACCGTTATCGTCAGAATTATTATGGCATTGAAGCTCCCTATGATTTAAATGCTGGAGCATCGGCAGAAAAGAAGAAAGAGAAAAAGAAGGGCGAGGAGGATGATGGTTTCTAACGGTGACCATCGTGTGAAATGTTTAAACTCATGAAATTTCCATCACTTCTTTTTTGGGTAAGCTTTTCCATCAGCGCATTTTCTCAAACCACAGAAAAAATCCCGGTATTCCTATCGGGTACGGAAGGACATAAAACTTACCGGATTCCGGCTATCATACGTTTGCCCACCGGAGATCTCATTGCGTTTTGCGAAGGCAGGGTGAACAATGCCGGAGATTTTGGAGACATTAATATTGTTATGAAACGCAGCGTAGATGAAGGACGCTCGTGGAGTTCACTTCAAACAGTGGTTGATTACGAATCATTGCAGGCAGGAAATCCGGCACCGGTAGTTGATGTAACAGATCCTTCGTATCCACAAGGAAGAATTTTTCTGTTTTACAACACAGGCAATAATCATGAAATTGAAGTCAGAAAAGGCAATGGGATTCGGGAAGTCTGGTATAAAACGTCGACGGATGGCGGGTATACCTGGGGCAACGCTATTAACATTACTGAAATGGTACACCGACCGAAACAACCAACGGTGAATCCGGCTTATTCCTTTGATGAAGACTGGAGAAGTTATGCGAATACACCCGGACACGCTGTTCAATTTATGAAGGGTGAATTCAAGGGAAGGATATATGTGGCGGCTAATCACTCAGCAGGGAATCCGCAAGAGCGATCTAAGGACTATCAGGCACATGGGTTTTTTACAAATGATCACGGCAAAACCTTTGCACTCAGCGAAAATGTTTCTGTTCCCGGTAGCAATGAAGCGACAGCAACACTTCTTTCCGATAATAAATTAATGATGAGCATACGAAATCAGCGTGGTGATATTCATGCACGACTAATAGCGATCAGCAGCAACGGTGGCGTACATTGGGATACCACTTATTTTGATATGAACCTCCCTGATCCGATTTGCGAGGGAAGCATTCTTGCCATTGGAAAGAGAAAGAATATTCTTGCTTTTTGTAATCCGGCAGATTCCATACACCGGAATAATCTTACCCTTCGCATCAGTTTTGATGATGGAAAAACGTGGAAGAAAAATTGGGTCATTGATAAAAGTGAAACCGGAAGAGAGATGAATCACGCTGCCTATTCTGACCTTGTTGAAATCAATAAAAAGTCGATAGGCATAATTTACGAACGTAATAATTATAATGAGATAGTTTTTGTAAAACAGATTTGGAGGTGATGCAGGAATTAGCATCTCCAAAACAAATTACAAGTTATACCCTGAGGCTGCTGGTATACCAGCAAGTTTCTAAATTGAGGGAAGAAGAAACAAACCATGACCAGATAAAAAAATAAATATGACCAAAACCAAAATTACAGTAAACAATAACGGTTCATTGAAAGTAGATGGGGATTTTGAGATTGTGGACGCACAGGGAAACCTGTATGGATTGCAGGGCAGAACACTAGTTTCGTTATGCCGTTGCGGACGTTCGGCAAACAAACCTTTTTGTGACTCATCGCATAAGGGAAATTTTGAACATCAGGCAATTGCCTTTGATCTACCTCCAAAAAAAGTATAATGACACAAGGTGTAAATGTTCATGCTGCCGCTTTAAGAAGATAAGTGAAGAGCCACAGATTCACGGAATGGTGGTAGTAAATCTGTGGCTTTCAAATTTAGAAATCTGAATAAGAGGTAGGATTAAGCAGGAATTGTGTGTTTTTGGAAACGGTGTTTTTATATTGAGGCAGATCAACAATGGCTTTCCATTCCGGAGCTGCGCTGAAAGATTTCCAGTGGGCATCACGATCTGCTTTATTTTCGAAGCTGGTCATATACATCAGGTTGGGCATGCTGCTGCCACTAAGCACTTCTCCATAAAATACGGCATTGAAATTTAATCTGGTGAAGAGGGCAATTTCACCACCTTCATTGAACATGTGCACTTTGCTTTGGTATAATTTTTCTGTTGCGCCCTCATAGCTTCGCAATTCGTAAACGCGTTCCTCCTTAGGAGCTTTCAGATTGGGGACAGCAGGCGAAGGCATGTACTTGAATGATTTCAATACAATAGTTTCCATGCGCGTATAGGGAGGATCAGCATGACTTGAATTCACATAATCACTTCCATCCGTTAAGTACTGTGCATCTTTTAATAATGAGGCGCTTGTCTTTTCAAACTCGGTAAGCGATTTGTAAGGGATCAACACATACATGCGCTTGTTGTAAATCGTGTCTTCCTTGATTGGTTTAAATACACCGACATTCTTTATGCCCATTCTATGCAGCGCGGGGAGTAAAGCTTTTTGTAAATAGTTATCCATGCGCGTTTCATCAGCCGAATCGGCCAATCGATAAACACGGATTTCATAATACGAGGAAGCTGGGTCTTTTGCCGCCACAGAGACGAGTAGAATCAAACCAAGAAATAAAATATTTTTCATGATAGATAGAATTAAGTAATTAATTATTGAGCGTAAGTAAGTGAATTGATTTCAATTATGATTACGTCTTTTGTTTTTTCTTCTTCGCGGAAGGGAACAAGACATTATTTAATATCAGGCGATAGCCGGGGGAGTGAGGGAAAAGATTCAGATCGGTTTTCATTCTTCCTCTTCCCGGGATACCTTCGGGGTCGTGTCCGCTATAGTAAGTCCAGTGACCTCGGCCAATTTCACCGTAAAGGTAGCGCACGTTATGGGCGCTTTTGTTTTCTCCTAATATCAGCGCTTCTGGTTTCACAACAGCCGCATTGAATGCCGAAGTTTGCCCACTAAATTCTTTGATTACATATTCATGATTCTGCGTTAGAATGGAAGGGATGACGTCCCATTTTGCAGAAAATTTAAAAAGACGGAAAAATTCACGAGTCGGCTCGTAGTAATTGGGTCGACCCGTATTGATATCAGAGAATTTTCTATTGGTACTGGGTTCGAGTGTAAAGTTTTCAAAAGCCATTGCTTTACTGAAGTCAAGAATAGCCCCCTCATCAACATCATCGCCATCATACATATAATCAATGATATCAACACCTTCAGCGGCAAGGGCGATATCAAACGTTTCGGCTCCCGAGCACATGGCAAATAAATATCCTCCTGCCGCACAGAATCCTTTAATTTTTTTGGCGACAGCCAATTTCATTGCAGATACTTTTCCGTAACCTAACCGCTGCGCCGTTGCCTCCTGTATTTTCGCCTCTATAAAAGCAGATTCTCTGCGCAAAAACCTGCCGTGCTGACCTGTAAAATCTTCGTGGTGCAGATGGACCCAATCAAATTTTACCAATTCATCTTTTAAAATCTCTTCATCATAGATAATGGTATATGGAATTTCGGCATAATCAAGAACAATCATCACGGCATCAGAATCATCATTGACTAATTCATTTTTGGGCGAATAAACCGCGATTTTTGGTGCTGACTCCAACCTCACCACATTCATGTTGGCTTCCGGATTGGTTATTTCTTGAAGGATCTGATTGGTTTTGGCTGAGGAGATTAACTCATACGAAATTCCGCGAATAGTACATTCGTTTTGGATAGCTTGTGAATATGGGGTAAGAAAACTACCACCACGATAATTAAGCAGCCAATCCACTTCAATCCCCTGCTGTAACATGAAATAGGTGATGCCATATGCCTTCAGATGATTTTGCTGCGTCTCGTCCAGGGGTATGAGTATAGAATTCGCCCGGGTGGCGAAGTAGTTAAAAATGATTAGTAAGAAGACGCAGTATCTTTTTACCATATTATTTAAAGTTCGTGCTATTTGTTGATTTGAACAATTAGAAATAAACTAAATCTGTTTGGGATTTGGAGCAAGTGGTCAACCGAAGAGCCCCATACTTTTTTATGTCCGTTCAATTATATTTGTAGCTTGTTGTAATAAGAATACTATGAGACTTGGACAATTGGCCAGAAAACTGGCATTAAGACCATCACAAATTGTCGATTATTTAGCAACTCAGCAGATATTTCCTGAAGAAGGGTCGAATGCCCGACTGAGTGATGAGATTACACAACACGTGGTTCAATATTTTGCTCCAGAGCGGTTAAATGAAATAATGGTCATTGAAGAGAAAAATGAGGAACCAATGTCTCCTCAGAACACTGAAGAGGAAATCTCTAATTTTCCCGGCGCATTGGAAGAAGAGGTAAAGGTGGAGTTAGCGTCTGAATCAGGGATGGAAATAGCAGAAGAGAAGATCGAAGTTGAAGTGATCAAAGCGCAAAAAGTTGAGCTTACGGGCTTAAAAGTATTAGGTAAAATTGATCTGCCTGAGCCTAAAAAGAAAAGCGTTCCGGATCCAGTACCGGTTGAAGGCACTGAAGAATCAGAACAACATGTAACACAGGCAGAGAAGAAACCGAAACGAGTTGATCGTAAAGAAAAATCTATACAACGGAGAGAGTATAACACAACTCGACCGGAACGTAATCCTATTGCTATCCAACGCGAGCAGCGGGCACGCGAGGAGGAAGAAAAGAGGAAGGCAAAAGTTGAACGTGATAAGGAAAAGCGAACACAATATTACCTGCAACGGGTTAAGACCGGTCAGCCAACTAAGGCAGTAAGGATTGTTTCGGAACCAGTGGAATCTTTTGAAATGAAAGAAGTAAGGCCAGCCCCTAAAACCTGGTTAGGAAAATTTTTGAGATGGCTGAACACATAATGTCTGTATAGGGGAAGAATGAAAAAGAAAGAATGTCCTGCTTGCGCCATGGAAATAGAATATAAGAGTAGCGTATGTCCAATATGCGGTTATGAGTTTTCGCAACACAGCAATTGGGTAAAGTGGCTTGCGGTCTTGCTGATTCTTATTTTTATCATTTCATATTTCATTTTTTAGTGTATCCCAACTCCATCTGAAAGTTAACTCAAAATGAAGGTTTGGTTAACGATCATCTTACCCATTGAACTTGTGCCTTTTATTTTCCGTTATTAGCATTAACAACAACCACTAATTGTATGTTACAATCACCCAGGTTAGCCATTCTGCAAAGTCTGAATGAAATGGATAAGGTGCAAATGGATGAGGTTCTCGATTACATTAAGAAACTTCTTAATCATCCAGAAAAAACGGAAGATCACAAGGTTTTTAAAAAAGAAGCCATGAAGGAAATCCGTAAGGCATTACGCCAAGGGCAATAAATGAAAGTAATGGGCTAGCTTTTTTTCGAAACATAGTTCAGGCAGCAGTCTATTGATCATTCTATGGTCGAATAGTATAGCCGATGATATGGAGATTTGATTGAGATCAAATCATTTTAAAAGATTATCTTTAATGTTTTATTATTTTCTTTTTCATACTTAGAAGAATGTTATCTCTGCGTAAAACAATCAAGGCTGATTTATATCGTCATGGGCTCAAAGGATTCAGCGGATTTTTAAGAGGTTGGTTTCAACCGGGATTTAGGTATACGTTAATCTACAGATTGATTTGTGCTCAAAAAAAATCATCACCACTTCGATTGATTTTAAGAATCCTCAGACGCCGATATCGGTTTAGATATGGATATGAAATTTCTCTTGATGCAGAAATTGGGGAGGGATTTTATCTCTCCAATCATTGCGGACCTGTCGTCATTGGTCCAATAAAAATTGGCAGGTATTGCAATATAGCGCATAATGTCACCATTGGCCGTTCACATAAGAATGGAAAAGCCGGGCGGCCAACCATTGGCGACCGTGTGTGGATTGGTGCAGGTTCGGTGCTTACAAATAATATTACGATCGGTTCTGATATTATGATAGCACCTAATACATTCTTGAATGTTGATGTGCCAGATAATTCTGTGGTAATTGGTAATCCGGCAAAAATCATAAAGAAGGAAAATCCCACCAAGCATTATATCATTAATACCAGGCAAGAAATTTAGTCATCTATAAACGGTAGATGCGTTTGATATAATCAATTATACTTCACGTAATTCTCCCACCTCTCCATCACTTCTTTAAAATCGGCTGGCAGTTCTGAATCAAATTGAATGAATTTGTTGGTGGCCGGATGAATAAAGCCGAGGGTTTTGGCGTGGAGTGCTTGCCGAGGAATTATTTTAAAACAGTTGTCAACAAATTGTTTATATTTTGAAAACACTGTTCCCTTCAACACTTCATTGCCCCCATAAGTACCATCATTGAAGATGGGATGGCCTATGAATTTCATATGAGCGCGTATCTGGTGGGTACGACCGGTTTCCAACTTGCATTCAATCAGTGAAACATAACGGTAATCTTGTAATAATCGGTAATGCGTGATGGCAGTTCTTCCGAAGTCCGCTTCTGGAAATGCAGTGGTAACTCTTCGGTCCTTTAAACTTCGTCCTACATTTACGTTAATTGTTCCTTCGGGTGGCACGGGCACTCCCCAAACAATGGCCTGGTAAGTTCTTTCAATAGAGTGATCAAAAAATTGTTTTGCCAGAGAAGCCATCGCCTTTTCAGTTTTGGCAATTACCAGTAAGCCCGAAGTATCTTTGTCAATCCTATGAACAAGCCCGGGTCGTCCATCATTTCCCGGCATCTCAGGCAAATGTTGAAAGTGATAGGCCAATGCATTCACGAGCGTGCCGCTCCAGTTTTGATAGGCAGGATGCACCACCATGCCGGCTGATTTATTGATGACCAGCAAATGCTCATCTTCAAACGTAATATGGAGAGGTATATTTTCTGGCACCACGTCAGTATCGCGAGGTGGCTCAGGAAACGATACCGTTATAACATCATTGGGATGGACTTTATAATTCGGTTTGATTTCCTTTTCATTCACCTTCACAAAACCATCATGAATGCCATGTTGAATTTTTGTGCGTGTAACATTGGGAAGGCGATCCATCAAAAATTTATCAATGCGCACTAATCCTTGTTTGGCATCCGTTACAATGCGATGATGTTCGAAGAGTTCGTCATCATTTTCTTCCAGCAACTCATCGTCCATCATTTTTTCTTTTTCTTTTTAGCTTGAAACAGGTACTGATTAAGTATGGCGGCTTCGTTGAGAATTTGCCGAATTTGATCTTCGCGTTCTTCCAGTTCTGCAAGGCTGTGAAACCGAATGCTCGCCACCGTCTTTCTTTTCTTGGTGTCCAATAGTTTTTGTTCGTTGCTGAGTTTAATGCCTTTGGTAAAACTCAGGTCAACCCCATCTACCGCAGCGGTTAGATAGCAGAGAGGTCCATAGAAATAGAAGAAAGGAACCGTATAGCTGATTTTTTCCATTGAATGTGGTCCAAGATCAAGTATCCATCCGCGTAACACCGACATTATCTCTTTTTGTAAGGGGCGTTGGAATGCAATATACTCCTGTACTTCATTCATTGT
>JAHEMS010000122.1 GCA_024643595.1 Bacteroidota bacterium | reverse complement strand
TAATTTTTCCAAGTTGTGCCCATTGATCCGGATTTGCATCTGGATCCCATGCTCTTTTGAAAATTTTTCCAACATCGTATCGAGCCACCGCCAGGAACTCCATTTCTTTGTCTTCACCTTGATCGAACGCCACCAACATGGTCGTTCTGCGTGCCGCCATCCAGGTAGCAGGCAATAAGGTTTCAATGACCGGATCTTCATTGTACTCGCGTGAAATTACTAGCCACATGTCAAACCCTTCTCTACGCATAAGAGCCGGTAGCAAGGTGCGTAAACGGTCGTCCAATAATTCATCGATTACACGGGCTTGTTCGCGTTGCGTGAGGACGAGTGTTTGTGAATAGGTATGAAATGAAGCTGAAAGAAAAATCAGTGAATAGAATAAATATCTCATTGACGATTTACTATTATTTAGGAAAGGTGTAACAAGCTTTTTGTGCGATTTAAAATAAATATAATCATCAATATTAGCTAGTCAATAATTATCGATATATTGATTGAGATTCAGTCGGCCAAAAATAAACCAAGATTCAGTTTTCTTTGTCATGAAATTTATGTTTTCTATACTGATCCTTGTTGGAAACAGTCTCTATGGTCAAAATCTCAACGTCGGAATCAGAGTCCAAAAAACAAATGGAATGTATTGGGAGAATGGTATTTCCGCCCAATATTCTTTTGCCAACTTTAAACCAGGTCAATTTCATGTAGGTTTTGACTTTATTACCTCCCGTTTAGGTACCGCCTTTAATTCGAATGCGATAAAACAAGAAAGCTATATAGCTTCGGTTTTATGGTATTTCCGTAAAGAAAAATCCTTTCGATATTATGCCAAATTAAATACTGGTTTTTTTCATGCTAACCTAGAAGAAGACATCTTTAAAGAGTTACCGCATAATGCTTTTTTACTGTCGCCTGAAATAGGCTTAAGTTATGATTTCAAAAACTTGCCTTTGGTTATTAATCTTGGGTCAGGCTACAATGTTAACATGGTACCGGAAGGTAAATCACCAGGAACGCTGCAGCCTCTTTTTTATAATCTTACCATTTACTATAAATTTTATTAAATGCTGTAGAATATGAAATTTCAATATTCAGGATTAAGCATAGGCTTGTTGCTGGTTGCATTCTTAATAGGATGTGATAAATATCCCCCAATTGAAGATGACATGTTGGACGGCAATATCATTTTTGATCCTTCCATCAATAATCCAGAACAGTTTTTAGTTTCAGCAAAATATCCAACCCCATCTCCGCAAGATTTAGATAGACATGTCATTATAGCGGCACATGGGTATACGTCTACCACCTTTGAATGGAGTGAGTTTCAGGAGTGGTCGCAAGATGCAAATTATCGCGTCTCACAAGTTCTTTTGGGAGGTCATGGGTTAACCTATGATGCGTTCAGGGCGTCAAAATGGGAAGACTGGCTTGAGACGATTAAAATAGAATTCGAGGCGTTGGAAAAATTGGGCTATAAAAAAATTAGTTTTGTAGGTTCATCTACTGGATCAACATTATTATTGGAGCTTGTACAATCAGGCTATTTTAATGCACACCTCGTTCCAAAGAATATTTTCTTAATTGATCCCATCATAGTTCCATCAGTTAAGTTGCAATCAATAGCAGGTATTATTGGTCCTATGCTCGTTTACATTGAAACCGATCAGACAAAGGAGGAGGATAAATATTGGTATCATTTCAGACCACAGGAAACAGTGAAAGAATTAAATGAGCTGATAAAAAAAGTGCAGAATGAACTTGAGGATGGATTTAAGTTACCCCAAGACACCTATTTTAAGGTGTTCCATTCTAAAAATGACCCGGTGGCCAATTCCCTAAGCACTGTACTTATTTATAAGGGGTTGAGGAATTATGACGGAAGCAAGATTGAAGTGCAGATCATGGATTCGAATATCCATGTTTTTACCAGATTGAAATTAAGGCCCCTTGTTAGTCAGTTAGAATTAGATAATCAGCAAGCAGCCTTTATACAAATAGCACAGAAATTAAGCGAATAATCATCAGCTCTCCTGTTATTTTGAATATTCAATTATACACCGCTGGTCTTTAAGAATTTCGCCGGCATTTTTAACTTCAATATGTGATTTGGCATCGTCCATTTGTTCGCGCACTGCATTTTTGATTTCCTTCATTCTCATAGCTTCGATGAACCGTTTTACATCCTCCTTATTTTGGAGAAGCAGTTTTGGCACAACCGCTGGCTTATCATCATCGCCCTTCGCTACCATGGTGAAAAAGGAGGAATTGGTATGTTTAATCTCTCCGGTCTTTACGTTTTGTGATTCTACCCGAATACCAACCACAAGCGAGGTACGTCCAACATAGTTCACAGAAGCATGCATCGAGACGAGTTCACCTACTTCCACGGGTTGTAGAAATTCTACTTTATCCACGGTTACGGTCACGCAATAAGTACCTGCATGTTTACTGGCTGTAGCATACGCAACTTTATCCATTAGGGAAAGTAAAATACCCCCGTGAATTTTTCCTCCGAAATTAGCGTAAGAGGGAATCATCAACTCAGTAATTGTTGTTTGAGAGTATTGTACCGTACGGGCTCGTTCTTTCATAGGATGTTTGTTAAGTAAGTTAAAAACTTTAGCGTATGTGCCCAAAGTTTTGATCGAGGTTGTTAGTACAAGCAACTATTGACTCAAAACATCTTTTTAGAAAGCCTGTAAAACCTATAAACCATTGCAGAAGCAGTTAAGGTTAGGCCGATTAATAAACCAATCCAAATTCCAATCGCGCCCATATTCATGGGAAAAGCAAGCCAGTAGCACAACGGTAATGCAATAATCCAGTACGCAATAAAAATTAATAGTGAAGGAACTTTAACATCTTGTAATCCTCTTAAGGCTCCGGCAGTTACTACCTGAATCCCATCGGATAGCTGAAAGAAGGCTGCGATGATTAATAGGGAGGCTGTTAGCTCAATTACGATTTGGTCTTCGATATAAAGAGAAGGCAAAAAATATCTTCCGAAAATAAATAGCATGGCCCAGGCAGTCATCAGGCAAACGGCCATACCAATCATGGTGTATGCTGAAGCTTGCAAATTTTGATTATCATGTTGACCCCAGAAATTCCCTACGCGTATTGTCGCCGCAGCGCCCAAGCCAGAAGTTGTCATGTAGCTAATGGTTGCCAGGTTAATGGCAATCTGATGTGCTGCAAGCGCCTTTGTACCCAACCATCCCATCATTATCGCTGAAAGTCCAAAAGCGCCTGCTTCAAAAATGAATTGTGATCCAGCAGGAACACCAATGTGTAGCATTTTAAAAATCAATGATCGTGAATAATTGCCAATTGAAAACCCGGCAATATATGATTGAAATTTTTTTCCAACATATACATATAACATCATGCTCATCGCCATTATAGAGCGTGCGATCAGTGTTGCCCAACCAGCGCCATTCAATCCTAGTTCGGGGAAACCGAATTTGCCAAATATAAAGACATAGTTAAGTGCGATATTAAGTAGGTTACTTCCAATCACTATTATCATTGCTACTCGTGTACGCTGTAGTCCTTCAGCAAATTGACGGTAGGTCTGAAAAATCATTGTTGGGATGATAGAGATTGCAATTATGCTCAGGTACGGAATACCAAGCGTTACAACGTCTTGCGGTTGCCCCATGGAATACATAAATGGTTCAAGTGAGAAAATTAATGCGACAAGGATTAGCCCCGTTGCCAGATTAATCAACGCTCCGTTTTTCAAGGTGTCTACTATCCTATGCAGATCATTCGCTCCCTCGGCCTGTGCTACTAAAGGAGTAATGGCATAAGATACCCCAATCCCAAAGAACAATGGAATACTGAAAAAGATATTAGCAAAGGAGGATGCTGCAAGGGGTGTTGCGCCTGTCCAGCCTATCATCACACTATCGGCTACTCCGGTCATCACTTGTCCCAGCATACTTAACATAACGGGATAAGCAAGTAGAAAATTAGGACGTATATGATCGTAGTATTTTGTCATTGATTTTGATTCCTTTAATAGGGCGCAGGATTCTGATCAGCAAAGAGGGATATGGATTTTCTATTCTGGTGCAAACTTATATTCTTCAGTCCTACAGTCTTAAATCCCCATAAGCCGGGCAACTTTTAGAATTCCCATCACGCTAAGGCTATCAGTAATTTCTCCATCAATTACCATTTGAAGAGCTTCATTAAAAGGTAGCTTCCGAACTTTCATATCCGCTTCTGTTTCTTCCAATTCAGGCTCACCTTCAATAAGATCCTCTGCAAAAAAGATAAATGCTTCTTCATCGGAGACAGAATTGGAAAGATGTGCACGTTGAATCAATGTCCATTTTTTTGCGGTTATTCCTGTTTCTTCTTTAAGTTCCCGTTTGGCGGAATCAAGTACATCATTTTCAATTGGACCACCCCCTTCCGGTATTTCCCAGCTCCATTCGTCTAAAGCATAGCGCCATTGTCCAACCAGCCAGGTATCATTATGCTTATCAATCACTACAATACCTATTGCTTTGTTTTTAAAGTGTACTTTGCCGTATATGCCTTTTCCTCCTGCCGGGTTGATGACTTGGTGTTCTACTACCTGAATCCATTTATTGTTATAAACCTCACGGGATGAAAGCGTTGACCAGGGATTACTCATAGGATTTATAAATTATGTGCTCAAGATTCAAAATTTTATTGACAATTGGTTCTGAAGTACTTGAATTTTGAAATTTGAATCTTGATTTTTGGATTGATGTTGTTGTCTTCTTTTACACCAGATTTGATTGAAGCGGGATGCGATGAGGTGGGTCGAGGTTGCCTTGCTGGCCCGGTAGTAGCGTCAGCGGTGATTCTGCCAAAAAATTACCAACATGAATTGTTAAACGACTCCAAGCAATTATCCACGGAAGATCGATTAGAATTGCAAGAAGATATTATCCGTGATGCACTGGCTTGGACAATTGCGGAGGTAGGCAATGAGGAAATTGATGAAATAAATATTTTAAATGCCTCATTTAAAGCCATGCACCTGGCATTGGATAAATTAACTTTGCGCCCCGAATTTCTTTTGATAGATGGAAATCGATTTAAGCCATATCATCAAATACAGTTTGAGTGTATAATCAAGGGTGATGGAAAATATTTGTCAATTGCTGCGGCTTCAGTTCTAGCCAAAAATTATCGGGATGATTTAATGAATAAACTTTCACTGGAATATCCAGGCTATGCATGGCATACCAATGTTGGCTATCCAACGCTCGAACATCGTGATGGAATAAGGCAACTTGGAATTACACCATATCACAGAAAATCTTTTCAATTACTGCCCGCCCAGCTCGAATTATTTTAAACAGTGATTTTTCATTTGAGGAACTGTTTCATGGTATTAGCGTTTTAGACTCATGTGTTTAATTTTTTTCTCGTTAAATAAACATCCTGCCTACAAGCTCATTGTAGCTGCCAATCGTGATGAATTTTATAATCGCAAAACAGCTCCTGCAAATTTCTGGCAAGACTATCCAAATATTGTTGGTGGTCGTGACATGGAGGCATCCGGTACATGGATGGCTATGAATAAAAATGGTAAAATCAGTTTGGTCACCAACTATCGTGACCCTGCCAATATCAATCCGGATGCGCCGTCACGGGGCCAGTTAGTTTCTGATTTTCTGAAAAATGGGGATGCTCCGGAAAAGTATTTAGAAAACGTTTCTCAACGAGCCGCTCAATACAACGGCTTCAATTTATTAGCCGGCTACCCTGATCAATTGTGGTATCTCTCTAATTATGGAAATGGCATTCAAAAATTGGAGTCCGGCATTTATGGATTAAGTAATCATTTGCTTGATACGCCTTGGCCCAAGGTTGATCGTGGGAAGGAAATGTTTAACAACGCTATAGGAAATGAGGTAATTGAACCAGATGATTTGTTTGACATACTGCATGATGAACAACGTGCCGCAGATCAATTCTTGCCGGAAACAGGCATAGGAATTGATCGTGAGCGTGCTCTTTCATCCATGTTTATTAAAACCAATGGCTATGGCACACGCTGTTCCACAGTAATTATGGTTTCGAACCATGGTAAAGTATTATTTTCAGAGAGAGTGTTTAATCTTGATACCTTTGAACACCAGACTAAGCAGTTTGAATTTTTAATCCATTAAATGACAAAGGTCACGCAACTGAAGAAGCCAATAAAATTGCCTGTTGGGTTAAGAATTATTAGGCGGTTATTTCCTCTTCTTGAGAAAATCTCATTGCATTTCGCAGTACTATTTTTTTATAGAATCTTTTTTACTCCAATGCGGTATAAAACCCCCGTCATGGAATTGGATGCTGAAAAGACAGCCGAAAAATTTAGTATTAATAGTAATGGCAGCAAGATTCAATATTATCAATGGGGTGATCCATTGAAACCATATGTTTTAGTAGTTCACGGATGGGCAGGCAGAGCTACGCAATTCAGAAAATTTATTCCCGTTTTTACTGATGGTGGTTTTCGTATCATCGGCATGGATGGTCCGGCACATGGAAAATCATCGGGTAAGCGTGCTACTTTGGTTGATTTTTCTGACGCCATAAAGAATCTGGCAACAGTAAAGGGCGTTCCGTTAGCCATTATTGCGCATTCATTTGGAGGAGGTGCCTCACTGCATTCCATCGTAAATGGTTTTCCGGTAAAAAAGTTAATCAACATTGCCACTCCTACCATTGGGGATCGTATTATTGAATCCTATCTAACTGTCATTGGAGGATCACCAAGCGTAGGGAAAGGGTTCAAACAATTCGTTAGAGTGAAGTATGGTAAACCTTTTGAGGAATTTACCACGCTTGAATTAATAAAAAGAGTGCCTGACGATTTCAAATTGATGATCGTTCATGATAAAGATGATAAGGATGTCGAACTAATACATGTTGAGGAATTAGTAAAAGTGTTTCCCGCTGCTCGTTTAAATATTACATCAGGCCTTGGACATTACCGTATACTGAAAGATGATCTGGTGATTTTGTCTTGTCTCGCATTTGTGAAGGGAAATTAATTATAGATTGTAACAGATGTAATTTTGGCGCGTCCTGAGCCAAAGTATTGTTACTATTTCAAATAATTTGTCGTTTTTAAACATATTTTGATGAATTTGTCATGTTTTTGAAACCAAAAGCTAATTCTTTAGTTGAAGTGATCAGAAACTTTTAGGTTTTGTGTTCCATCTCATCTCAATTAACGTCAACAATGGCCAACATAATTAAGACCACCCATATCTCGAAGATTTATAAAATGGGTAATAACATTGTAAATGCACTGCAGGATATATCGATATCTATAGAAAAAGGAGAATATGTCGCTTTTATGGGACCCTCTGGATCAGGTAAGTCTACCCTGATGAATATTGTTGGCTGCCTCGATACCCCAACGGCTGGTGAATATTGGCTCAATAACCAATTAGTAAGTGACATGACCGAGAACGAGTTGGCTGTGGTTCGGAATAAAGAGATAGGTTTTGTTTTCCAGACTTTCAATCTGCTTCCTCGAGCAACAGCACTTGATAATGTAGCGCTTCCTCTGATCTATGCAGGATATACCAAGAGTGAACGTCATGAAATGGCGATGCAAGCCCTTGAAAATGTTAATCTGGTAGAACGGCACCATCACAAACCCAACGAGCTTTCAGGAGGACAACGTCAACGTGTAGCCATTGCTCGGGCCCTTGTAAACAACCCTTCAATTATTCTGGCCGATGAGCCTACGGGTAACCTTGATTCAAAAACATCCCACGATATCATGAACCTATTTCATGAATTGCACGAAAAAGGTAACACCATCATTATGGTTACGCACGAAGATGATATCGCTCATTTTGCGCATCGGATAATTCGCCTCAAAGATGGTTTGATTGAATGGGACCGTGTCAATGAAAATATCACAAGAGCGCAACCAGTAGCTTTTTCACAGTAATCCAGCTTCATATTCATTTAGGTTATTGAATATTGATTTAGAATTCTGGAATTTTGGTTTATGAAGATTTACACTAAAACTGGTGATGAAGGATCCACTTCCCTTTTTGGAGGAAGGCGTGTTTCAAAATCGGCGTTACGAATTGATACCTACGGCACTATTGATGAACTTAATTCCTGGGTAGGAGTTTTGCGTGACCAGGATATAAATCAGAAACGGTCAAGTTCGCTTCTAGAAATTCAAGATCGTTTATTTACTATTGGATCTATCCTTGCTGCAGAACCAGGGAATTCAAAAGTAAAAGTTCCTTCACTTTTAGAAAGTGACATCACTTTTATAGAAAAGGCAATTGATAACATGGATGCAATACTTCCGCCCATGCGGTCCTTTGTGCTGCCTGGAGGACATGTTTCAATTTCGTGGGGCCACGTGGCTCGTACGGTTTGCCGTCGGGCGGAACGATTGGTGATAAGTTTGCATGAAATAGAAAAAGTTGATCCACTGGTTATCAAATATTTGAATCGCCTTTCCGATTATCTATTTGTTCTTTGCCGAATGATGACGCTAGAATTAGAGGTGGTAGAAACTGCCTGGAAACCTCGAATTTGAGGATGGATAGCTCTATTAATATTACCTAACATACGTTAGTCGATATTGATATTTAATTTTAACTTGCAAGCGAAAAAAGATACTACAGGACATGGTTGATACGATTAAAATTACCCAAACAAAAGTTAAAGAATCAAGATTACACTCAACAGATTTTGCCAATCTTCCTTTTGGTAAAGTATTTACGGATCATATGTTTATGGCGGATTATAGACAAGGAGAATGGAAAAATTTTCGCATTACGCCTTTTGGGTTTATTCCAATTAGTCCAGCCACACCTGCATTACATTACGGTCAGTCAATATTTGAAGGTATTAAGGCCTATGCCACTGAATCCGGGAATGAACTGCTCGTATTTCGACCATATGATAACTGGAAGCGACTAAACATCTCTGCAGAGCGAATGTGCATGCCT
>JAHEMS010000534.1 GCA_024643595.1 Bacteroidota bacterium | reverse complement strand
AAATCAGGGTAAATGATGTTGAGCCTGGTGTTGAAATTACGGTGGGAGACCCCATCACGATCACTACAAACCAGCTGATGGGCAATAAAAACATAGTTAGCACATCCTATGAAGGGTTACCAAACGATGTCAAGGTGGGTGACATGATTTTGATAGATGATGGTAAGATCGAATTAAAAGTGAAGGAAATTAAAGGCGCTGAAGTGCATTGCACGGTAGTGTACGGGGGCCCTTTAAAGTCAAGAAAAGGCATTAATCTTCCTTTTTCGAAAGTATCTGCCCCGTCCCTCACTGAGAAAGATTTTAAGGACCTTGAATTTGGAATGAAGAATAATGTGGATTGGGTAGCATTATCATTTGTAAGAAGGGCAAAGGATATTGAAGAACTAAGGAATATTCTTAATAGTAACAATTCAACAACGCGCATTGTGGCGAAAATTGAAAAGCCAGAAGCATTAGAAAATATAGATGCTATCATAGATGCCACTGATGCATTGATGGTTGCCCGTGGCGATCTTGGGGTTGAAATATGGATGGAAGAGGTGCCTATGGTGCAAAAGATGCTGATTGAGAAATGTAACAACGCGGCTAAACCAGTTATTGTGGCCACGCAGATGATGGAAAGTATGATTGAAAATCCCCGTCCTACTCGTGCTGAAACCAACGATGTGGCCAATGCGGTAATGGATGGAGCTGACGCATTAATGCTTTCGGCTGAAACTGCCGCTGGCAAATATCCAATTGAGGTTATTCGAAGTATGGTGAGGACAATCAGTTCAGTCGAAAAGCAAGGAAAAATCTTTTATCGGTTTCGCGAACTTGATCCAAATGCGCCTAATTATTTCAATGACAGTCTGATTTTAACAGCCTGTAAGTTGGCCAAGGATGTTAATGCCAAGGCGATTGTAGGAATGACGCAACTTGGGTATAGCGCTTATAAGGCCGCTTCTCATCGACCCAACGCAAACATATTTGCCTTTACCAGCAATGATACTATTTTGAACACGATGAATCTGGTATGGGCTACCAAAGCATATCATTATGATAAAGCATCTTCCACCGATGAAACCATTGCAGATGTGGAGAAAATATTAAAACGCGATGGTCACGTTAAGAGTGGTGACAATTTCATAATTCTGGCAAGTATGCCAATTCAGGAACGTGGCAGGTCAAATATGATTAAGGTACATACTGTTAGCTAGTTAATTTACCGTAACCAGGCTAATATCAAGTTTTACTTATCAAAGTTTAGGTTCCACCAAAATCACATCTTCTTTTTCAATCACCACTGTACCGGCCGGGTCACCCTTTCTTTTTCTGACATATTTTTTTGGTGTTACTGCAACCGGACATAGTGTTTCCGTTTTCCGCTTGGAGTTATAGGCCGCTAATTGAGCCGCACGTTCGATTACATCTTTTGGAAACGGTTTACCGGATTGATGCTTTATTACAACGTGTGAACCGGGAACATCTTTCGCGTGCAACCACAGATCTTCCTTGTAAGCGTATTTTAAAGTAAGTTGATCGTTGCTTATTGCATTTTTACCTACCCAAATTTTATAACCATGATGTTCAAACTCAAAGTAGGGAAGAGATTTTTCGCTAGGTTTCTTTTTTAGAGAAGTTGCAATATTTTTTCTTACGTCTTTTATTTCATCTGCTTTCTCTAAAGCCTGTAATGCGTAATTCCATTTTTCTATTTCTTCCTTCTTTCGCTCAACAGCAGCTTTTAACTGTTCAATTTCGATTTCTTTATTTTTAGCCTTACGGTAAAATACTTCTGCATTTTTTTGAGGATTTAGTTCTTTCTTTAATTGAATTTCAACTTTGGAGTTATCGTAAAAATTGTTCAATTGTATTTTTTCCATGCCTGTTTTTAATTCATGCATGTGTGCCATGATTAAATCGCCCCAGAGCTTATAGTGTTCATCCTTCAATAATTCGTTTAGCTTTTTTTGACTCTTGGCGAGGTAGTTTTTCCCGGATTTAAGTTGATCGGTTAATTGTTTTCGTATAATTACCTTTTCTGAGCGCAAGGCATTTGCCACCGTATAGGAATAAAAGAATTCGTTAATTGCCTCAATTGGTTCATTTAGTTTTCTAACAATTTTACCAAATGACAGCAAGGAGAAGATTAGATTATCCTCATAGTTGATTATTAAATATTCAGGATTTTCAAGATTTGATTTGAGTTGATTGAGTTCGATCCACTGCTCCTCTGGATCTTTTGATTTGAAGTTTCTTTCCTCGAGCCAATGCCACACCCATTTACCGAACGTGAAATAGTGGGCGGATAAATTAGGTTTATTTAGGTCAAACGCTTCCCTGCTCCAGTCTATACGTCGATCAAGATTGGATAAGATTATCTCCTTATCTACAACCTGATGATTCCTGAATATATGAATGACCTGCTCTCCCCAAAACAACAACACATTGGATCGGTTTCCGTGCATCT
>JAHEMS010000121.1 GCA_024643595.1 Bacteroidota bacterium | reverse complement strand
CTCCTGATTAGGCTTTGTTCTGGATGTCCAGGTGGGCACAGCTTCATTTGTTAATTCATGGAGAACTCCACTCGCAACAAGGTTGAATTTACCTGCCGGTGATAAAGACCAATAATTATAATTCCCCAGATCTGCCGCAGCGGGCGGCGCAACTGCCGTGGTAAATGTTCCTGAATTGCCCGTGGATGAGCTAGCTATTAAGGTGGTTGTATTAGTGCTATTTCGATAGGTAATATAAATTTTGTTGGTTGAACTCACCCCAACACTTAACGTATAATCATCTCCTGAGATTTGATTGGCGAAAACTTGCACAACTTTCGAGGCGTCCCAAACTCCATCACCTGGTAATGGATGTTTGAAAACTCCTTGCAAACTCGAAAAATATAAATCACCGGTAGAAGTATAATCCAATGAATAGTTACTGTAACTGCACACGGAAGAAGTTGATATTTTTTTCCAACTTATTCCGGCATCGGAAGAAATAAATACGCCATTGCAATCCGACAAGACAAAAACATCTCCAGCGATAGGTAACTTCTTAAGTCTTGAATTCTCCGAAAAAATATCACTGCTTTTTTTCACCCAGGTAGCTCCTGCATCAGTGGATTCATAAAATGCTGTGTTATCAGTGCAATAAAATTTTCCGTTGACGATCAAGAAAGAATGGAAAGAAAAATTGGTCGGACCAAATTTTTTCCAGGTTCCACCATTATCGCTACTGACAAACCCTTCGCGATTCCAGGTATCGATAGAATAGGCTTTATTCGTAGTTTGATCAAATTGAATCTCATATGAGGTTCCTCCAGGGACTCCATTCACCGTAGTAAATGAATCCTGTGCTTCTACACAAAAGGCAGAAAGCAAAAAAACAAAAACAAGTACAAAACATTTTCCCATCGCGATCAATCGATTCAGCATACCTATTAATTTGTTGATGTGGGTGCTTTAGGTGCAGGGGGCAGTGAATTTTCATTGCCGCTGCCTCCCACTAATTGGTAAGCAAAATAACCTCCGGCCATTACTGGTAAGACTTTTATAAAGAGAGGAACCTTGCGCCTTACTTTAAATTTTTCTGTATATACGAAATCATCCGGGTGTTTTGAGTCGGTCATTTTAAGGCGATATCCTTTGCCGGGCTTTAGCCGAGAAGCAAAGTTGATGGTATAAGAGCCATTGTTAGGATGATTCAATTCACCTTGCATGCGCTGAGCTTCTTTGAACAATTCAATATGTATGGGATTGGTATTACCCGGTCGCCACTCTACTGGATAACCTTTACCTCTGCTGTAGCCTCTTGAGGCAACAAATGTTTTTAACCGTACAAAAGGGATATATACATTAGCGCGTAACTCTACAGAAAGTGGACCTTTATAATCTCCATATTCTTCACGAATAGCCCACCTAACCTGTCTCTCACCCGGTTTCACTTCCTGGCCTACATCGCCATTTACTTTGGTAACAGGCGCTGAAAAGTTATCTGTCGATGAATATAAACTCACCGTATACTCATTATTAAAATTGGAGTCATCGATTTCATAGTGTACGATCAGCATATCACTTACCAATTCCATTTTCTTTATGGATAACTTCTGGGCTACGCCTAACCATGGTTGTCCCAACGTAATCAGGGAAAACAAAAACAAACATATTTTCATAAAAGCAGATTAACCAATGTGCTAAAATAACGGAATATATATTGGCCTGACAAGCGAGCCGGATAATTATTACCCATCATAAAAAGTAACAAAGAATAAGAGGGAATTTCAATTCTTATTTAGTGATGATCGTCACATCCACTCTCCTATTGCGCTGACGGTTGGCTTCTGAATCATTCGGTGCGATTGGCCGTGTAGGGCCATAGCCCGCTCCTGCCACACGGTCCTTTTTTATCCCTCTTTGTTCAAGATAAGTCTTCACCGCAGTAACCCTGTCACGAGATAGCTTCATCAACGCATTTAGATTACCAACGTTATCCGTATGACCTGACAGCTTAATTCTAACCGATGGATTCTCCTTCATGATTTGCACCAATCGATTCAACTCTGGAAAAGATTCAGGTTTAAGTATCGGTCTCCCCTGCTCAAAGAATACGTTATTCAGCTGAGTGGATTCTCCTATTTCAAGTGGCAACAGCAGAAGGTCTTTTTGAATTTCAGTATATTGAGCAATAGAGATTAATTCTAGATTTTCGTTAACCGATAAATATCCCTTTGCTGAGGCGCGCACACCATACTTGATTCCATGTGGAAGCGTAATTCGATACGCCCCTGTAGTAGGATCAGAAATCGCTTGTCCCACTTCGTTGTTTGTGGTCAGGTCTTCAAAATATATATCCGCAATGAGTGGTTCTTTGGTTTTAGCATTCAGGGTTCTTCCTATTAAAAGGACTACTGGCTCCGGTTTGATTTCTTCAGGTAACTTTACCCTAACCAGGTCTGAGGCTCCGTAGGAATTGAAATTACTGACCATATAAGCATAATCAGCGGAAGCGGGAATAGTGTAATAGGCATCAAAACCGGGCCCATTGATTTCAGGACCAAGATTAACCGGCTCCGACCAAGTTGTCCATCCATTACCTTCTCGTCTGCTCATAAATATATCATGATTGCCATAGCCTGGTCTGCCTTTGGACGAGAAATACAATGTTCGTCCGTCCGAAGCCAGGAATGGAGACAACTCGTCATCATCCGTATTGATTTGATTACCCAGGTTAATTGGATCTGACCATGTTCCATTTTTATCCTGAACGGTAACATAAATATCTTTTTCATTCACCTCTTCCTGATAGAAAAGATTTTGTTTCAATTTTGAAGTAAACAAAATCGCCTTGCCATCAGGAGAAAGATTACCTTCCATAGTTTTCGATTCATTTTTGAATTTCACATTCAAGTATTCCGGTTGAGACCAACCTTCTTTGGTACGCTTCCTAATCTGAAATCCATCCACTTTGCAAAATAACAGCAAGTTATTATCAGCACTTACTGCCGCCAGATTATTAACCTTTTCATCATTAATCGGTGGCCCCATGTTTTCCCGCTTCGACCAGGTTTTACCATCGACAGAATTTGTAATCCAAATGTCTTCTCCATCTTCTTTGCCCCCGGTGTTTTCCGGAGAATATTCGATACCATACATGATGGTATGGCCGTCCGATGAAATATGTGGGCCCAGGTCATCATAGGATGTATTTACTAATGGTCCCAGGTTTTCTTTTACCAACCCTGTAGCCAGGTTGGTTGGAAGATTTATTTTAACATCGTGACTGAAAATGAAATTGTCAATTTCAAGTACCATGTTTGTGTAATTGATAACGCCAATACGAGATCCATAAAGTGGCAATGCTTCAATTGAAGCAACCTGCTTACCATTAATGGTATAATACCACTTCGAATTTTTTTGTTCAATTTTCAGCACATTCGCTGATCCCATTGGATTTATTTTATACGCCACCCATTGGTTAATATCATCGCGTGTTTCAGGACTTATAATTTTATAGTATCCAGTAGACGCAATAACGAATTCCTGATGCTTACCACTGCCATTATCACCCCAAATCAAACCCAATCCATGATTTTCTGTTCCAGATTTTTGAACGAATGATGCTTCCAGTGAAAAGTCCTTTTCGTGATCCCAGTATGGTGTGACCGTAACGTATCGTCCATCGTCTTTCACTAATGTGGTGATTACGTATTTTCCATTTTCAATTTTCATGGAATACGTCTCTTTATTCCCTGTCCACCATACATTCCTGTTATCATTGAATTCATCTTTCAACATAACCGGCAATTGAGCATTGACGTGATTAATCAAAAAACAGGCAACCAGGAAATACAAATACTTCATACTACCACAAAAAGCAAATACATCATTTAAATAAAAAAGCTTAAAACCGCCAGCTTAGATTACTAAAGGCTTCCCGTTCGGCCACCGTCAACGGGCACATTAATCCCATTGATATATCCTGCAGCAGGACTTGCCAAAAAAGCAACGGCAGCGGCCACTTCATTAGGCTCTGAAATTCTTCCGATGGGAACTTCAGCAATCATTTCATTTTTCACGTCATCGTACGACTTACCTGATTTTTCAGCTTTGCTTCTGATCAACGAGTCAAGCCTGCCGGTCATGGTCGTTCCAGGCAACACGTTGTTCACCGTTATACCAAATGGGCCCAATTCAATGGATAATGTTTTGGCCCAGTTGGCAACCGCCCCGCGCGTGGTATTGGAAACACCTAAGCCACGTAACGGCACCTTCACCGAAGTTGATATGATATTTATGATCCTTCCAAAATGAGCTCTTTTCATTTTAGGAACTGTCGCCTGCACCATAATTTGATTGCAAATCAAGTGGCTGGTAAATGCGTTAATAAATTCCTGCGGTGATGCATCGATGGCCAGACCAGCTGGTGGGCCGCCAGTATTATTGATGAGAATATGTATTTCCTTATTCATTACATATTGATCTATCTTTTCTTTGAGTTGATCTGGAAAATTAAAGTCTGCCACCAGGTATTCATGTTGTTGTCCAGCAGATACTGATAACTCTTTCAAAGTGTTTCTCAACGACTCTTCATTCCGCGCTATAAGAGTAATTTCAGCTCCCAATAAAGCTAATTCTATAGCCGATGCCTTTCCGATACCTTGCGTGCTGCCGCAAACAGCCGCTCGTTTTCCCTTTAAATCGAGATTCATAAAAATGTTTTTAGTAAATATAAAAGAACGTTAACTTTCATGTGTGATTTAATTGTGTGAAAATCCTACTAACTAAAACAATTTATGGATGCTGTTTACAAAAATTGTCAAAGTTGTGGAATGCCACTAAAGCGAGATGCTCATGGCGGTGGCACCCATAAGGACGGAACACGCTCGCTGATGTATTGCAGTTTGTGTTACCAAGACGGACAGTTTACACAACCGGACATGACTGTTGATGATATGAAATTACTGGTAAAAGGAAAACTAAAAGAATTTGGAATTCCCGGAATTGTTTCTGGAATATTTACCAGAAATATTCCCAAGCTTGTACGCTGGAAACAGTCCAGATAAGCAGATCTTTTTCTAAACGATCATTTAAAATAATCATATGAGTATTCGCAGACCCTTCAATTTAAAAAACTGGATTTCAGAAAACCGGGATTTATTAAAGCCTCCGGTTGGAAATAAAAATTTGTATGCAGATGCCGGTGATTACATTGTGATGATAGTAGGTGGACCCAACGCACGAAAAGATTTTCATTTCAACGAAACGGAAGAACTTTTTTATCAACTTGAGGGGGACATCAACGTGCGTATCCAGGAAGATGGAAAACCAGTGGATATCGCTGTCAAAGAAGGAGAAATGTTTTTATTACCGGCCAATGTACCTCACCGGCCTGAGCGTCCTGCAGGTAGTGTTGGACTCGTAATAGAATGCAAAAGACCTGAACAGACAATTCTCGATGGCCTTCAATGGTATTGCGATCAGTGCAATAATAAATTACATGAATATCGTTTTCATCTTGAAAACATCGAAAAAGATTTTCTTCCCCGCTTCCGCGAATTTTATGGATCGAAAGAATTACGTACCTGTAAAAATTGCGGTGCCGTGATGGAAACGGATCCACGATTTGTTTAGACCGTTCATTCAATTCCGTTAAATGCTTAATCGCTTTGTGTACACCTTCAAATCCAACCTAACTTCATAAGACTATGAAACCCACATGTTTCCTGCTTTTTGCTTTACTGTCTTTCTCTTCGCTCGCTCAGAAATTCAACGGTATTGAGTCTAACATGTCAACGATTTTCAGATTGTCGGATGCAAAAAGTCGATCCATTTCACCAGAAAATTTCACCGGTGAAAAAGGTAAAGGTGGGATGGCCACGGAAGGTACGGGCTCAAAAGCTTCACGCGATTTGGGTCAGGGATGGAAGGTAAGTCCCAGCGTGCGTATCAAATCAAAAACTATATTTACGGTTGCCGAGATTACAGGTCCCGGTTCCATTCAACATATCTGGATGACGCCCACCGGAAACTGGAGACATTCAATCATACGATTTTACTGGGATGATGAAACCGAGCCCTCCATAGAAGTGCCGGTAGGAGATTTTTTTGGAATGGGGTGGGGAAAATATGCCAACCTGAATTCCCTGGCCGTTTCTGTAAATCCAGGAAGTGCGTTCAATAGTTATTGGCCCATGCCTTTCCGAAAAAAGTGCAAGATCACCATGGAGAATTTAGATGATAATGATATGATTCTCTATTACCAGGTTGATTATTTGCTAACCGATGTGCCCTCGGATGCCGCCTACTTTCACGCCCAGTTTAGACGTGTACATAATCTACCTTACAAGCAAGATTATGTTTTAATAGATAATATAAAGGGCAAAGGACATTATGTCGGCACCTACATCGCCTATGAAGCGCACGAAAATGGCTGGTGGGGTGAAGGTGAAATAAAATTCTTTATGGACGGTGACACGCAGTGGCCCACCATCATTGGTACCGGCACAGAAGATTATTTCTGCGGTTCTTACGATTGGGACACGCGCAAGAAAAATGCAGCTGGTGTTGATGTAGTTGAGTATACGGAATATTCAGGGCCATATGTAGGCCTCCATCAGGTGATCCGTGGTGACGGACACTATCAGGTGATGCAACGCTTTGGAATGTATCGCTGGCACATCAACGATCCCATTCGATTTGAAAAAGATTTGAAAGTAACTATTCAAGCTTTAGGCTGGCGGTCCGATGGCCGTTACTTACCGTTGCAAGACGACATTGCCTCAGTTGTGTTCTGGTATCAGGCTGATCCACACACACCATTTCCTAAATTGCCTTTGCGTGATGATCTTGATGTTTATTGATTTATACTCGCTGAATGAATTTTGAAAACTCGATTAGTTTTGCGAAGCGCCTCGACAGAACTGATCCTCTAAAATCATTTCGTCAAAAGTTTCACTTGCCGAAGCTGAAAGGTAAACCTGCCCTCTACTTTACAGGTAACTCCTTGGGGCTGCAGCCAAAGGCAACGAAATCTTATCTCAACCAGGAACTTTCAGATTGGGCAAACTTAGGCGTGGAAGGACACTTCCATGCAAAACGTCCTTGGCTGTATTATCATAAATTCAGCAAGAAGGCGCTGGCAGATTTAGTTGGAGCAAAGCCAATCGAAGTGGTTGCCATGAATCAGTTGACGGTAAACCTTCATCTGCTGATGATGAGTTTTTATCAACCAACTCAATCCCGCTATAAAATTCTTACCGAAGCAGGTGCATTCCCTTCCGACCAATACGCTTTTGAATCACAATTAAAACTTCATGATATTCACCCGGAAGACGGACTCCTAGAATTGAAACCGAGAAAAGGTGAAGTCATTCTACGAACGGAAGACATCATAAAAGCAATTGAAGCGAATAGGGATCAATTGGCGCTGGTCATTATTGGTGCTGTGCAATATTATTCAGGTCAGTTCTTTGATATCAAAAGCATTACCGAAGCAAGTCATCGGGCCGGTGCGCACGTGGGTTTTGATCTCGCTCACGCAATAGGAAATGTTCCTTTGTCTCTGCACAAACATGAAGTTGATTTCGCGGTGTGGTGTAGTTATAAATATTTGAACTCCGGACCAGGCGGAGTGGCGGGTGCTTTTGTTCATGAAAAACATGCCAACAAACCAGATCTGAAAAGATTGACTGGCTGGTGGGGCCATAACGAAAAAGAGCGTTTTAAGATGAAGAAAGGATTTATCCCGATGCCAGGGGTTGATGGTTGGCAATTATCCAATTTTCCGGTGCTTTCAGGGGCCGCCCATCTTGCTTCACTTCAGCTTTTTCAAGAAGCCGGTATTAAAAATCTTAGAAAAAAAAGTGTACTGCTTACCGGATTTCTTGAATACCTTTTAACATCTATTGAAAAATATAACGACTACTTCGCAATCATCACGAACTCAAACGCTGACGAACGAGGCTGCCAACTTTCCATCCTTATGAAGAAAAATGGAAAAAAAGTATTTATGTCGCTTACCCGTGCCGCGGTGATTGCCGATTGGCGTGAACCAGACGTAATTCGCATTGCCCCGGTACCATTATATAACACCTTTGAAGACGTATTTCGATTTGTTGAAATCTTCAGGGATACATTAATAAGGACGCAATGAATTCATCACAGCATATCGCCATTTGTGGAGCCGGACTCGTTGGTTCACTCCTTTCGATCTATCTGGCCAATCGTGGTTATAAAGTCAGCATCTACGAACGAAGAGGTGATATGCGCGTAGGCGGACATGAAGGCGGCCGGTCAATTAATCTTGCTCTAAGTAACAGGGGCATCCGGGCTTTGCGTGAAGTTGGACTGGATGAAGAAATTAAAAAGGTGGCTATTCCAATGCATGGAAGAATAATGCACGATCGCCACGGAGTGCTTTCCTTTTTGCCTTATGGCAAGGAAGGTCAGTTCATCAATTCTGTATCTCGCAGCGCACTGAATATTGTATTGATGAATAAAGCTCAAGAACTGGGTGTTGATATTCATTTTGACCAACGTATCATAAAAGTCGATCTTGAAAAAACTGCTTTGACTATCAACCATGGAAAGCAGACAGTAGTAAGCGAATTTGATATCATCATTGGTGCCGATGGTGCTTTCTCAGCTGTTCGAGGAGCTTTTCAAATTTCTGATCGCTTTGATTATTCGCAGGATTACATTGATCACGGATACAAAGAACTTCATATTCCTCCCGGAGTTGCCGGCACTTTTCAACTCGAGAAAAATGCCTTACATATCTGGCCGCGCGAAAGTTTTATGATGATTGCTTTACCCAACCCGGATGGAAGTTTCACGTGCACTTTATTTTTTCCTTTCGAAGGCAACCCTGCTTTTAATCAACTAAAGACCGATGCAGAGGTGAGTATGTTTTTTGAAAGTACGTTTCCGGATGCAGTAACATTGATGCCCGCATTACTTGAAGATTACAACACCAATCCAACCTCTTCGCTGGTAACCATACGATGTTACCCTTGGGTAAAAAACA
>JAHEMS010000533.1 GCA_024643595.1 Bacteroidota bacterium | reverse complement strand
ATGTAGCATCAAAGGAATTGGTTGACGAGGTATTTGAAACGACCAAAAGCATTCCTAAATGCATGCGAATTGTCGCTATCGCTAAATCAGCTCAGCGTAATAATCTGGCACTCGAATTGCCAAACATCAAAGTGCCAACATTGCTGGTTTGGGGTTTAAATGATACGATCACACCTCCAATGGTTGGACATGAATTCAACCGCCTGATACCAAATTCGGAGTTAAAGTTTATTGACCAATGTTGTCATGCTCCAATGATGGAACATCCGGAGAAGTTCAATGAAATTGTAGAGGATTTTCTGGTAAACAATAACTAAAGGAACTGAGCATGATTGCAGAAGAATTGATTAACCACATGATTCCTCCTCTAAAAAGCACGGATGATGCCCATAAAGCAATCGTTTGGATGGAAGAATTCAGGTGCATGCACCTGCCTGTTGTAGATGAGGGTCAATTGCACGGATTTATTTCGGAAGAGATCATTCTGGAATCAAACAATATTGAGAGCCCTCTTTCTAGTTTTAAATTGGTTGGGAAAGATTGTACCGTACAATTGGATTCACACTTTTATGATATTCTCAAAGTAGCCAATGATCAGCATCTTCAGATTGTGGCAGTTCTTAATGATGAAGAGAAGTATGCAGGAGTGATTACCGTACAGGATATCATGATTTCATTCGCTCAAACGGCCGCCATACAGATGCGTGGAGGAATAATAGTTCTTTCAATGGATTTGATTGATTATTCGCTGGCAGAGATAAGCCGGTATGTTGAAGAAAATAATGCAAAGATTATAAGCAGTTCCCTGATTGAAGACCCGCTGGATAAAGGTAAGATCAAACTTACTATAAAGATTAATCAGGTAGAATTGAATCGGATCGTTGCCACGTTAGAACGCTTTGGATATCGTGTTATTGGTCGGTATAACGAAATTAAGCGGGATACCGGTGAGAAAGAAAAGATTGACATGTTGCTAAGATACCTCGACATCTAATTAACCCTTCATGAGAATAGGTGTACATGGCAGAGACTTTAAGGCAAAATCTTCCAGATTCATAGAGAAACTGCTTGATCAATTGCTGCTATATGGGGCTGAGATTTGGTTATCAGCGAAATTTGTAAAGCAGGTAGAGTCCTCTGTTCTTAAAAAAGTAAAATTCAAAACATTTGAATTAGGAGATAACCTGAAAAGTCTCGATTTCTTTTTCTCATTAGGAGGGGATGGAACAATGCTGGAATCGATTACCTACGTCAGGAAATCTGAAGTACCCATTTTAGGGATCAATACTGGCCGGCTTGGTTTTTTAGCGACAACAAGTCGGGAGCATGCTGATGATGCGCTTGATTCTCTCTTTAAAGGGAATTATACCGTAGAAAGCCGAACGTTATTAAAACTGATCTCATCACCCAAACTTTTTGGCTCCCTTAATTTTGCGTTAAATGATTTAACCATCATGAAGAAGGACACTTCATCGATGATAACGGTACATGTATTTGTGGATGGAGAATTATTAAATTCCTATTGGGCAGATGGCATTATAGTTTCAACGCCAACAGGCTCAACAGGCTATTCACTAAGTTGCGGCGGTCCTTTGGTTTACCCGAAATCAGAAAGTTTTGTTATCACACCTGTCAGTCCACATAACCTGGGATCGCGACCGATCGTGATTGCGGATAATTCAGAAATTTCCTTCCAGATTGAGGGAAGAAGTAAAAAATATCTTGTTTCTCTTGATTCCAGGTTTGAGACCATCGAAGATACTGTCAAACTGGTCGTAAAAAAGGAGAATTTCAAAGTAAAACTCGTCATGCTTCCCGGTCACCACTATTTCAAGACATTGCGCCAAAAGCTAAACTGGGGCCTTGATATCCGTAATTAATTCCTGCTTTATTCCTCTGATTTTTATATGTTTGTTATTCTCAAAGACCTACTTATGAGGAAAGTTTTATTTGGCATAATCTGTTTCCTGACTCTCATAGGCTTCTCAGAACAGGCTGAAGCTCAAATAAACCGAAGAACTATAAAGAAAAACAATAAGAAAATGGCTTCTTTTAAAGGGAAGAAGTTTGGGTTTAAAAATAAAGCCTATAGTGCATTCGGTTTTTCGATCAGTGCTTTTAATTATTACGGTGATCTTTCTCCCAAACCAAACAATGTCAGCACCGACATATCTTTTACAAAACCTGCGTTGGGGCTTACCTTTATGCACCGGTTTGGGCCACGGTATACGTTATTAACAGAATTTAAATATGGTTCACTTCATGGGGGCGACGCTGAATCAGCGGATTTTAATGACCAGGAAAATGGAAAGTACCGGTATCAAAGAAACCTCTCATTTAGGAATCGAATAAAAGAACTAACTGCAGTTGCTTACTTTGATTTGTTTGAAAACACAGGGAGATATATCAGTCGAGTTAAATGGACTCCTTATGCATATCTGGGTGTTACCGGATTTTTAC
>JAHEMS010000120.1 GCA_024643595.1 Bacteroidota bacterium | reverse complement strand
CATACCATAGGTAGCTGTTCCGTTGGTCTTTGAAGGAATTTCGTATCGAGGAAGTACCTTACCAATGAGTCTGAAATCCTTTGGGTTTTTCAATTTAACAGTCGATAGATCGGGTAACTTTTCGAAGTTTCCGAATTCCGCGATTTCACCAAAACTCATTTTTCGGTTGGATTTTTCATGAACGACAAATCCGGGATTAGTGGTCAATTCCTGGATACTGACTTGCCACTTTTCAGCAGCATTCTGAAGCAATCCACTTCTGATTTGTGCCCCTGCTTCTCTCATGAGCTGATAGAAACTTCTAATGGTTCGACTACCTGCTGTAGTCATATTTTTTTTACCTCCAGGAGACCAGCCTACTCCATAAATTTCCGCTTCTACCGGACTGCTTAGGATGCTTACTTTGCTCCAATCAGCATCCATTTCCTCTGCCAAAATCAGAGGTACTGAAGTCATTGATCCTTGCCCCATTTCGGCAGCTGGTGTATAGATGATTACCCGATCATCAGCCATCAATCGTACCCATACCGTGATTTCTTTTTTCAGCGCATCCCTCTCTGCAGTATTTTTTCCTTCACAACCGGGAAGCAGGCAATAGCCGCCAATGAAAATAGTAGCACTTCCTGCAGTGGCAAGAAATTGACGCCTGGATATTTTTTTTGCTTTTTTTTCCATTACGAGTGGCCCTCCTGAGCAGCTTTGGTGATTGCTTTAATTATTCTGTTATAGGTGCCACACCGGCACAAATTTCCATTCATATGACTGATGATTTGCTCGCGTGAAGGGTTTGGGTTTGCCTGGAGTAGCGTGGCTGCCTGCATGATCTGACCCGACTGGCAATAACCGCACTGAGGTACCTGTTCCTCTTGAAAAGCTACCTGCAATGGATGATCGTTGTTTTTTCCAAGACCTTCGATGGTCGTTACGGCTCTTCCTTCAACGCCTGAAACAGGCATCGAACAAGAGCGTATTGCCTTCCCATCCACGTGCACTGTACACGTACCGCAGGCTGCTATTCCACAGCCAAACTTGGTACCCGTAAGGTTCAGTCGCTCACGTAACGTCCACAGCAATGTAGCATCCTCTGGGGCATCAACGGATACATTTTTACCATTGAGTACAAAACTGGTTCTCATAATTAGATATTATTTTTTTATAAGTTATAAAAATCTATAGGAACATTAAATGTTTAGGTTACCAAATTGTGTAATAATGCCCAATACAAAAGTAAGCGGCACATAACAATCGATATTTTCTCCGCAGGAAATTTTCGGACGACAAACAAAAGTATAATTTTAAATCAATATGATTAGATTCATTTTTATTATAGCGCTCTTCACTCAGATCTCGTGTACTCAAAATTCAAAACGAGAAGAAAGTAACCCGGTGACAAAGCCGACAGATTCTTTAAGCAATAAAAAGTCAACCGACATAGATACCATAAAAATAGACGTTGTGGAATCTTCGCCTGACAAAGCTAAAATACTATTAGAAAATGAATATGTAAGAGTAATCGAATATTCACTAAAGCCTGGAGAAAAAGACAGCACTCATACACATCCTCCAAAAACGTCCTACGTAATTTCAGGTGGAGTGTTAAGAGTTTATCCCGACAACGAAATGCCCTTTGACACAGAAGCCGTAACAGGTGAAGCTGAATGGGCTGACAAAAGAGGTAAACATTATGTTGAGAATATTGGCCAAACAACAGTTACCATATTACTGACTGAAATAAAAGCGGCTCAATAATAATGCTGACTACTTGTGTATACAGCATTGGATCGCGTAAGAGAATTTATTGTGGGTGATCTGCAGGCATAAAGTTTAGTTTTCTTAATTTCGTTCAGCCACTGTAGGAAGCTGCGAAATAAACTCAACTGTTGTGGCATGTATATCATGGAGGCAACCAGATTCGTTCAACCGATTATTATTACATTGATTCTTCTGTCCTGCGCGGGGAAAAAGAATCAGGTTCAGTTCGAAAAAGAGATTGAATCCCTGAACCTTAACCGCGGCAACATTACGTTGTGTGGTTCGGGGATTGATCAATTTGGCACCGTCCAATTTAGCCTATCATGCTCAGAGAAAGTCAGGCCAGATTTTAATCTTGCCACTGCCTTGTTACATTCTTTTGAATATACAGAGGCTGAAAAAGTATTTGCAAAGGTCATTGACGAGGATCCTGAATGCGTAATGGCCTACTGGGGAGCAGCGATGTGTAACTTTCATCCTCTATGGACACCGCCCAATCAGGAAGAATTGCAGAAGGGTTCCAAAATTATTTCTTTAGCACGCAAAATAACTAAAGACAAATCGACGCGTGAATCTGATTATCTCGAAGCCATTGCCACTATCTATGATCAATGGAGTACATTGGATCATCGCACACGACTATTAAAATTTGAAAAAGCTTCTGAGAAAATAGTGGACAAATATCCTGATGATAAGGAAGCAGCTATTTTTTATGCATTAGCGCTTGGGGCAGCTGCCGATCCTGCTGACAAAACTTTTCGTAATCAAATGAAAGCGGGAAATATCTTAAATGCAATTTATGTAAGCGAACCTAATCATCCTGGCATTGCCCATTACATCATTCACAATTATGACTATCCAGAGCTCGCGGAATTGGCTTTGCCCGCGGCAAGAAAATATGCGTCCATCGCTGCTGCTTCAGCGCATGCTCAACATATGCCTTCGCATATATTTACCCGACTGGGACTTTGGGATGAATCTATTCAATCTAATATTAAATCTGTGTCAGCTGCGCAATGCTACGCACAGAATTTAGGAGCCAAAGGACATTGGGATGAGGAACTGCATGGACTGGATTATTTAATTTATGCCTACTTGCAAAAAGCCAATGACATCAAAGCCCTTGAGCAAATTCGTTATCTCAAAACTATCAAAGAAGTATTTCCTCAAAATTTTAAGGACGCCTATTCTTTTGCTTCTATGCCCGTTCGCTACGTATTGGAACGCAAGGATTGGGCCGCTGCCGCCAAATTAGAATTAGAGCCAGCTGACTTTCCGTGGGAGAAATTTCCATGGGAAAAGGCGAACATTAACTTTGGACGCTTACTGGGTGCCATTCATACTCATCAACTTAACGATGCAAAAATGGAACTTGAGCAACTACAATCCATCTATGCTGGCCTTACTCAAGCCAATGAGAATTATAAAGCTAACCTCGTACTCATTCAAATTAAAACCTGTGAGGGTTGGATTAGATTGGCGCAAGGTCAAAAAGATCGGGCCATTACGCTTATGGTTGAAGCTGCAGATATGGAGGACGCCACCGCCAAACACCCTGTAACACCCGGAGAAATTATTCCAGCGCGCGAATTACTGGGCGATATGTATTTGGAAATAGGTGACTTTACCAATGCACTTTATGCGTTTGAAGCAGACCTGAAACGCCATCCTAACAGATTTAATGGATTGTACGGGGCGGGGCTTGCCTTGCAGAAATCCGGTGACCTCAAAAAAGCACAACAATACTATGAGCAACTACTTGCCCTTACAAATTCCTCCGGGAATGACAGACTACAAATGTTGACCATAGAATCTTTTGAAAAGAATATTATTAAGTAAACTGACGACGCTCACAGATTGTGGATCGTGATCATCACTGATCCTGATGAAAATCGAATTCAACTATTTGAAAGATAAAAGTTGCTCACCATGGATATCCTGATAATGAAAACAATGTCAGTTTTAGATTATATCTATTTATTTTAAACATTGGCTTCATTTCAATGACAGCATTTATTTTGTTTTATAGACTACGACAAAAAAGTGCTCAACAAATGCAAAAATAAATATGTGAATTGAGCCAATTGGATGGTATTAGTAAATATCCAATTATAGTATTTGTACAAGAAATCATAAGACATCTTAAAGCTTAAATGCAAAGATGAAAATACTTCAAACGGTTATGGGGTATTTTAGAATAAGTGTTCTGTTCACTTTTCTGACAGACTGTTCAAAATAGAACACTTGTATATTCAGATAGTATGTTAAACAGTACTGTGATGAAGATTTAATCACTGGCATTGAGTTTGCCCACCTCAATCTGATAATTAAAACCTATGATTAAGAAATTTATTCTTATAACCTCTGTACTGGTTATACTTTTGCTTATCACAGCGGGCATTCTATTGGGGCCGTATTTTGCAACCGTTAAACTCTTCTCTTCAAATTCCATAAAGGGATACCATGCGAACTTTTATTTATATGTTTCACCGGGAGCCAGGGAAATTGCTGAAAACGGAGGCACGGTTACCCTACTTATTCAACCCAACAATTCCGGCACCACATCAGACAACCCTCGTGTTCATGAAAGAGATGCGTGGTTGACTGGCTTTGAAAGACATAAAATTGCTAATGATTTAAAAGTTGTTCTTATCGTCCCGGCATTTATAAGGCCTGCCACTGACTGGCAAGTTTATACCCATGCACTGGATAGAGATGCGCTAAAAACAAAGCGAGAAGATATTGCTCGTATCGATCTGCAACTACTCGCTATGATTGATACGGCACGTGACTATTTAGAAGAGAAAGGAATGCCATCCCATAAAAAATTTCTTATTCAGGGATTTTCAGCAAGTGGAATGTTTGCCAATCGATTCGCAATACTGCACCCTGATAGGGTATTGGCTGTATCGGCTGGGTCGCCAGGAGGTTGGCCAATTGCTCCAATAAGAAAATATAAAAATAATTTACTACCCTACCCAGCTGGCATCAGTGATCTTGAGACTTTAACCGGCAAGCCATTTGATAGTGTAGCTTATCGTGCAATACCACAGCTCATATATATGGGTTCTTCCGATGATAACGATTCTCTTGACTTTACAGACGGATGGGATAAGGATGCGTCAAGCAAAGTTGACTCGCTTTTTGGAAGTGATCCTCAACGGCGTTGGTCGCAAGCAGAAATGCTGTACAAGCAATCAGGCGCCAATGCAAAGTTCATTCTTATCAACAATGTTGGCCACAATCGTAAAGAACTTCAATCATATAGTACAGACTTTTTTAAAGATATTCTTGATCAAAGATAATCTCTCCTGACCACTAGTAAATAAAACGCTTATATAAAAGAATTTTAGCAAATGAATGACCGACCATTCGAATTCTAAAAAAAAAGAAATAGCCAAAACCCCACTGCGCCAACAATTATTTCATTTTTTTTGTATACGAATCAGCCAAGACGATGTTTTGTTGGACTAATCCGCGCGTGCTTTCTAAAGAAATTATTGAAATGAGTTGGTTCGGTAAAACCTAAAGCAAAGCCAATGTCAGCAATACTTGAATTACTGTTGCGTAAAAGAATTTTAGCTTCCTGAAGAATGTGTTCAGAAATAACTTGTGTAGTGGTTTTGTTTAAGGTTTCTCTTATTGCTCTATTCAAATGATTGACATGGATGTTCAGGTGGCTTGCGAACTGCGATGCTTTACGTATTTGAATAGGATGTCGCGACTCGATTGGAAACTGTTTTTCTAGTAGCGCAAGAAAGTCGCGAGTGATCTGTTGTGATGCTTTAATGGGTTTGGATTTAATTTTATTCACTATTCGATTGGGGAATATTCCTGGAGCAATTGAAATCACTTTAATTAAGTCATTATACATAAAAAGAAAAGGAAGAAGACTCCTTTGAATTTGGTCATTTGCATCTCAATCTTGTTAAATACCCCGTGATTGTATTTTGTCTCTTTTCATAAAGGCTTTTTCAATAACATTAAATCTTGCTTTCCGTGGATCGGGCTTACCTACTGCTTTGCCATCTAAGTCAATGTCGAGGATCTCATCTCTTTGCGTATCATAAAGAGGCCAAACCGGAAGACCGTTGCCATTGGGATTACCTGTTTTGGCAAAGTTTGCCCAATAGGTGTTCATGATCCTTGCTAATTCTTTCTCTTCCGGTGTTGCCTCAACAGGCGCACCCCAACGTGCATTGAGTGTGTTAAACACAAATGAGACTTCCGATCCATGACCGGCACCATACCGCGCTCGTTCTCGTGCTGCAACTGGAACATATCCAAATTGAAACATGTAAGTAGGCGCGCCTTTGGCTACCAGAGCTCTTGCTGTCATCCGTCCCGGCTCACCCCACACCCAGTCCGTGTTAAACTTAGTTTGTACCTCAGCGAATTCTTTATCTCCATTCGGGTCGAAGGCAGCTTTAGCTTCAGCTTCATGTTCACCAAAAAGAGTAAACAGTTCTTCTTTAGAAGTAGCAGCACTGACAAATGCGCCACCAATTTCGCCACTACAATTTCCGATGATGAGCGGAACCTTTGCTTCTCTTCCCGCCATGTATGCGCTCTCAGCAGTTTCTACTACCAGTTTACCATCTAGGATGGGCCCGGAGTAGGTTCGAAGACCTGAGCTATCACTTTCCTGACCGCCATCCAGAATTTCTTCTGCACTTAACGCACGAAGCTTTGCCAATGCGGCAGCATCTGTGCTTACGATTTTATGTTTACGGGCAAAGTTTATTCCTGTTGTTTCCGCTGAAACAGGATACAAGGAATCAGCATTTTCTTTACTAATTGGTCTGCCTGTAAGAACACCATCACGACCACCACCTGATTCGCTGATAACTTTATGGAAAAGTCCTTTTGCTGAAGGGATTGTTAAGAGCGAATGCACGGAAACTCCACCTGCAGAAAAACCGAAAATGGTTACGTTATTCGGATCGCCACCAAATGCAGCAATATTTTTTTGAATCCACTTCAATGCGGCAATCTGATCCATATAAGCATAGCTACCTTTAAATTCATCCGGATGTTCTTTGCTCAATGCGGGGAATGCAAAATGACCGAATCGACCAAGCCGATAATTGATTGTCATTAAGATGACTCCTTGCTTAGCAAAAGCATCTCCAGCCGTGCCAGCACCGGAACCGCTACCACCTACGAAAGCTCCTCCGTGAATCCAAACCATCACTGGCAACTTTGATTTCTTTGTTGCAGTAGCCGGTGTCCACACATTAAGAAAAAGACAATCTTCGGATGTTTTTGCTGTCGAGCCTGGCCAGGTTCGTTGTGTGCAATCCGCACAGAACTGACTTGCATCACGCACTTCCTTCCAGGGAGTTACGGGTTGCGGTGGGCGCCAGCGAAACTCACCAACAGGAGGTGCTGCATAAGGAATGCCTTTGTAAGAAGCGACATCTCCTTCAACAATTCCGCGCACGATGCCTGAGGCTGTTTTGACTTCTGGCCCTGTGTTCTGTTGGGCTTGAATAGCGCTTACAAAAAGCAGCAACGTAATTCCGATTGATAGTTTTTTCATGTGTTATAGTTAGTTATCTAGTAAGCCTGGTGAGTTACAAATCCAGTTTTCTGTTGGCAAGCCATTTCACCATTGCAGGATCGCGATGATCAAAGAAGGCACTTACCTTTTGATCAAGTGTCTGAATAGATTGCATGTCAGCTTCACTTAATTGAAAATCAAAAATATTGAAGTTCTCTTCCATACGCTCTTTACGAACTGACTTTGGAATGGCAACAATGCCTCGTTGTGTTAACCACCGGAGCACCACTTGCGCAATAGTTTTATTGTACTTCTTTCCAATGCCAGCAAGTAATTCGTTTTTGAAAAGATCGTTTTTACCTTCAGCAAATGGTCCCCATGACTCCTGTTGAATACCATTTTCCTGAAGGAACTTTTGTGTTTCGAGTTGTTGATGAAAGGGATGAGTTTCAATCTGGTTTACGGCCGGCACAATCTCGTTGAATGAAATTAAGTCCATCACGCGATCAGACTGAAAATTACTTACCCCAATGGCCCTTATCTTCCCAGCTTTATAAAGTTCTTCCATGGCTCGCCAGGCACCATGTACATCATTATAGGGTTGATGGATGAGATATAGGTCGAGATAATCGAGTTGCAATTTCTTTAATGATTTCCCGAACGCAATCTTTGCTTTTTCGTATCCCGCATCCTGAATCCAAAGCTTGGTAGTGATAAACAATTCCTCACGTGGCACACCACTTTTTTTGATTGCTCTACCAACAGCTTCTTCATTCATATAGGAGGCCGCTGTATCAATTAACCGATACCCAGTTTGAATAGCATCGTAAACACTTCTCTCGCATTCATTCGGATCAGGAACCTGAAATACCCCGAAGCCAAGGATGGGCATTTCAACTCCGTTGTTTAGCTTAACTTTTGGGACCATTGCATTACCCTGCAAAGCATCCATTGTTTCTCTATGATCCTTCATACACTAAACGCTTTAAAAAATATTTCATTACTTAATCATATTGATTTTCTTTAACCATTTCTGTACCTCTTCTTTCGCCTGCATTTCCTTTTCTCCTTTCATGACAAAGTATATTCCATCTCGCTCAACTCCACCTTTGATAGAAAATCCGTTCAATACCCTGCTGTTGCGACATAATTCCTTCACCGTTTCAAAGCTGCTTCCTGTTCCATAACCTCCATTCGTATTAAATGGTATTACTGTTTTCCCACTCAGGTCATATTGATTGAGAAAACTTTTCATTGGTGGTGGCAATTGCATATCCCAGGTAGGGAAACCAACAAACACCACCTCATAGTTTTTAATGTTCTCAATCTGAGTTTTTAATGGAGGCATAAAATCAGTATCATTTTCTTTTACCACCTGTGCAACAATTGCTTTATAATCTTCAGGATAGGGTGTTTTTAATTCCAAAGCCATGAGTGTACCGCCAACATTTTCGTGGATGATTTCAGCTATCACCTTCGTGTTATTTGTTCGTGTCAAGTAAACAATCAGTATTTTTTCAGGATTAAAGGCTGGCTTCATTTCAGCATCTGATTCCTTCGTTTGGCAGGAGGAACAAATTGAAATCATAAGCAGAAACCCCAGCAGCATTTGCTTAAATACTGAAATCATTTCGCCTAATGCTTAATTACATGAGTGTCCCGTACGCTGCTAAAGGTAAGGGCTAACAATTTCCACTCCTTATTTTGTTTTTTATAGACCTCAGTTACCGTAAATTCGGTAACTACATCATTACCCCTAACCTCTGCCGTTA
>JAHEMS010000119.1 GCA_024643595.1 Bacteroidota bacterium | reverse complement strand
TTCTTAATAGTAGTTTCAGAGACCCTGAATTCTTTTGACAAAGTGCGAACACTTTCACGGTATTTCTTACCAAGCCCTCTCTCCTCCAGATAACGTGTATAATATTCTACATAGGCCAGAGTACTCCCACTCACAAGACCTTTGTTAAACAGGTATCCTATGATACCCCTTTGATATAAATCTAATACGCTCATAATAATGTGTTTAGTTGGTTTGATGCTAGCCCTATGTTTCATTATTGTACCAGAATCAAAATCAGCCAAAAACAAGTAAAATGAAGGTTTACAGCGCAATGGCCATCCCGTTTTGGGAAAGAATTAACCCCTTTTGTATCAAAGTGGGGCAGGTATTACTAAATCATATCTTGGAAAAGCAAACCTGAAAGGTTGACTTTCAATGCTAGATGGCATCCAGCTTGCCAAAATTTATGGAATACGGGTATTTTCCGCGATTAGGAAAAATGATTTGGAATAAAGTGTCGGTAAATCACTTCAGGAAATGAAGCCACCTAATTGGCGGATTACCTCAGATGAAGCCTGCAAAGACTTCTAATTACGGAATAAACGACCTTGGCAGAAGAGAAGAAATCAGCCTGGCACCCAATTTCTGAGGTTTAATGTAAAAAAAGAATCCCGCAGCACAGTGCCGCGGGATTACCCTCTTTTTTATTGCAAGCAGAGAGTTAATAGCGATAATAATCAGGTTTGAAAGGTCCGTTCACCTCAACACCAATATACTTGGCTTGTTCAGGGGAGAGCTCTTCCAATTCAACTCCTATTTTCTTGAGGTGTAAACGAGCCACTTTCTCATCAAGATGCTTAGGCAACATGTACACTTTATTTTCATACTTATCGGTGTTGGTCCACAGCTCAAGCTGAGCCAGTGTTTGATTGGTAAACGAGTTAGACATCACAAAAGAAGGATGACCCGTTGCACATCCCAGATTTACCAAACGGCCTTCAGCCAGGAGAATTATCTGCCGATCGTTTTTCAACGTATACAAATCAACCTGTGGCTTCACTTCATCTTTAGAGGCATTCTTATTTAACCAGGCTACATCTATTTCATTATCAAAATGACCAATATTGCAAACTATAGTCTTATCCTTCATCAACTCGAAATGACGTCCTAATACGATTCCTGCATTACCGGTTGCAGTTACTACAATGTCAGCTTCTTTTGCCGCAACATCCATTTTCTTTACTGCGAAACCATCCATAGCTGCCTGTAATGCGCAGATAGGATCAATTTCAGTAACAATTACCCTTGCACCCGCTCCACGAAGTGATGCTGCAGATCCTTTGCCAACATCTCCATACCCAGCAACTACAGCAACTTTTCCAGCCATCATCACATCGGTAGCTCTTCGAATAGCATCAACCAATGATTCCTTGCAACCATATTTGTTATCAAACTTTGACTTGGTTACCGAGTCATTGATATTAATTGCCGGTAATGGCAACTTCCCATTATGCTGACGCTCAATTAGCCGATGTACACCGGTAGTTGTTTCTTCAGAAATACCTTTAATACCAGACACTAATTCCGGAAAGCGATCCAATACCATGTTCGTCAAATCACCACCATCATCAAGGATCATATTCAACGGCTTACCATCGGTAAATGCATGCAAGGTTTGCTCAATACACCAGTCAAACTCCTGTTCATTCATTCCTTTCCATGCATAAACTGGAATACCAGCTTTTGCGATAGCGGCTGCGGCATGATCCTGTGTCGAAAAAATATTACATGAGGACCAAGTTACTTCTGCACCCAATTCAATCAGTGTTTCAATTAATACAGCCGTTTGAATGGTCATATGTAGGCATCCAGCTATCCGAGCTCCTTTAAGTGGTTTTTTTGAACCATATTCCTCACGGATTGCCATTAATCCAGGCATTTCAGCCTCAGCCAATTTGATCTCTTTACGACCCCATTCCGCAAGCGAAAGGTCTTTTACCTTAAATTTTGTTTGATCTGTTACCGTCATTTTTGTTTGATTTCAATTTTGGAACACAAAAGTAATACAATGGTTTAAGAATTACCATTATTCATAAGAATTGATAATGATAAGTCCCTGATTAACAATTCCCTTGAACACATGTTTAACTTTCTTATAAATTTCAAACGTTGTCATGCCTAATTTAGGTCAATATGAAATCAGCAAATCAAGATTATATCGTATCAGCCGAATTGAAGGAGCTCTGCTCACACGAAATATGAATTAAAATATTTATGGAAGTTGGCTCTGAAATTTCATCTTCACCTGGTACACTTGCTTTCTGATGAAAAGAATTGCCATCCGTACGTGATCACTTTTTTAGGAGATCCTCATCTTTAATAATGGTGGTGTAGATACTGGTTCTTCTATCATCCATACGTGTCCAGATAGGTGCAATCACACCTTTATGGGCCGAAATATTAGTATAGTCTCCAAAGAATTCAGTTTCTGTTGGAATAAATGGGCTTTCACTGATTTTAGTTTCCTTAAAACTACTTCCGCCATCCACTGAATATGCGAGATACACGTCTGTTTGCAAATCATCATATGCTCGGCGGTCGTAATAGACAATATAAATATAGCCGGTTACATCATCGACAGCCATCCATGGAAGAAACTGGTGTTTGCCAGGACCATCTTGATTAATTCTAATGGGCTGAGTCCACATATCGCCATAGTTCGTAGATCTCATGAACCAGATATCCGTGTCATCCTTGCCATTTCGCTGATCGGCCCACACCAGGTATAAGCTGTTTCGTAAACGCCCCTTGCTATTGTCTATCATTAAAACCGGCATACCATTGCTTCTGCTAAGGCCAGGGATTTCCATTGACCAGCCACCCTCCTGTTTAGCGATCAGCAAGTCATTGCTTAGCCACAAAGAACCTCCATCAAATGAGCGATCGAAATAAATATTGCCATGGCTGGCCCATGCTATGAACACACGTCCTTCACTGTCTACGGCTGGCACTGCTCCTTCTGCGGTGTTGTCATCGTCTATGCAATCTCCAGGATTCTGATTTATTTGAATTGGAGCTGACCATTTTTTCCCTTCGTTAGTAGACATACTGAAAAGAATATTGGAGTGACAGTTCGGGTCCTCCAAACCATACTTATCAAATTGAGTCCAGGACGTATAAACATAATTCTTTTTGGGATGAACCGCCGGCCAAGCCTTATCCTGATCTTTTGGTGGATTATTTCCTATAGATGCTCCAGTGCTCCAGGTCTTACCACCATCCTCAGTTTTTTGACAAACGATTCGGTCGAGCCAGGCATCATCACTTCTGCCCTTATTGCTTGGATCAGCGAGATGGAAAAAATAAATATTTCCCTTTGTGTCTGAAATCAGTGCCGGATCACCAAATACACCATATGGTGATTCCAATTTTGTCTCTGCCCATGTTTCTCCCCCATCCTTGGTATAAATAGCGCGATCAAGTACCACACCGGCAACGATGTTTTTCGGATTCTTCTTATTAATGGTGATGCTTGGTTCAACGGGTGGATAAATTCCATCCACTTGTTCTGCCAGCTTAATATTCTTGAACTGACCGAAAACTGAAATCGGAATCACAAACAATACTATAATGCTCAATATCCTCATATTCAATTATAAATAATATTTTGCTAAGGTACTTTAAAAAATAGGGAACAATAAAGTTCATCCCATTACTTCTTGGATGAATCCACCATGGATTAAAAGCCAGTTGTCTAAGTTTTAAATAAAAATATTGAGTAGCCATTAATTTCCGATTTTGGATTTTCCCTCTCAATGCTGATCTTCTCGCCTAAATACAATGAAACAATCCAAAAACTATACACTGACCGTGGCCATAACCCTGGTTATCGCCAATATGATTGGAACCGGAGTCTTCACCTCCCTGGGGTACCAGGTTGGGCCGTTACCCTCAGGCTTTGCCATTTTGATGCTCTGGTTTTTAGGTGGCATTGTTGCTTTGTCCGGGGCGATGACCTATGCTGAGATTTCAACAACATTGAAACGTTCGGGGGGCGAGTATTTATATCTCTCTAAAATCTTTCATCCCTTGCTGGGCTTTCTTAGTGGGTGGATGAGTTCTGTAGTAGGTTTTGCTGGCGCAATCTCAGCCGTTGCTATTGCCATCGGTGAATATGCCACCGAAGCATCAGGGATCTCTACGAAAATAATTGCTGTGATATCGATTATCTTAATTTCTTGCATTCATTTGCTCGGAGTGAAAGCTGGAGGGCGCGTACAGACGCTGCTCACTTCGTTAAAGCTTTCATTAATTGTATTTTTTTGCATCGCCCCATTTTTCATTCATTCCGTTCCCAAAACAACCATAAGCTTTCTTCCTAAACAAAGCGACTGGCGACTAATCCTTAGTCCGGAATTTGCCGTTTCTCTTGTATTTGTTTTCTATGCCTACACCGGATGGAACGCCTCAGCGTATATAGCAGGTAATCTCGATAATCCTCGTAAAAATTTACCAAAGTCACTGCTAACGGGAACATTATTAGTAGCGTTGATTTACCTCGCACTAAATGCTATATTTTTATATACCGCTTCCTTTGAGGAGCTCCAGGGACAAAATGATATCGGCAATGTTGTTGCCTATAAACTTTTTGGAGAAACTGCCGGTACAATCTTCTCAGGAGTTTTTAGTTTCGCATTACTGTCTACACTCAGCGCCATGACGATAGCCGGGCCCCGCGTCATTGAAGCAATGGGCGAAGATTATCAACTGTTAAAATACTTCACGGTAAAAAATCGCTATCAAATGCCGTACGGGGCCATTCTGGCTCAAGCGGCCTGGTCAATTTTTTTAGTGTTGGTGAGTTCTTTCAAAGAAATCATCGAATATATTTCAGTAAGCCTTTCTCTCTTTTCCATGCTCACTGTATTAGGAGTTTTTTTACTCCGAAAGAAAAGGATTACCGGAGATCATTTTAAAACACCTTTCTATCCGGTAACACCCATCATCTTTATCGTTTGCACTTCATGGATGATTTATTATGTTGCCGTGGAGGATTTTAAAATTATTGTTTACTCTATTTTAACCCTTATTCCAGGTCTTCTACTTTATCTATTGGCTGCAAAAAAGAACTTGAAAGTATAAATCGTAATAAGAAAATGCCCTCTTTACCAAACAGAAATCAAACCCGTGCGTTTTAGTGTCTCAAATTAAAGCCCATGTTAAACTACTTAATTCGATATCATAACCAAATATTCAATATGAAATTCAAAAGCTTCATTATCACTATCATTTACTTGCTCTTTGGCCTTGTAATTATACCTGCCTTAGCGCAGCCCAGGTTGGCGGATCCGCTTCCTATTGCCCCTGAAATCACCACCGGTACCTTACCCAATGGGTTAAAATATTATATTAAAAAGAACAACAAGCCTGAAAATAAAATGGAGTTACGACTAGTCGTGAATGCCGGTTCCATTTTAGAAGAAAATGACCAGCAGGGTCTTGCACACTTTACCGAGCATATGGGTTTTAACGGAACCAAAAATTTCAAAAAAAACGAATTAGTGTCATTCCTTCAATCCATTGGAGTAAAATTTGGTGCACACCTTAATGCCTACACCAGCTTCGATGAAACAGTTTATATGCTTTCTATTCCGCTCGACAAGCCACAAAATTTAGATCAAGGATTTCTGGTATTGGAAGATTGGGCAGGAGGCATGTTGTTTGATGCCAATGAAATAGAAAAAGAACGAGGTGTTGTACTGGAAGAGTCTCGCGGCCGAAAAGGCGCCAATGATCGAATGAACGAAAAAGTTTATCCGAAACTTTTTGTGGGATCCAAGTATGCTGAACGCTTGCCTATAGGTAAAGATGAAATTCTGAAAACATTTAAACCGACAACGATTAAAAAGTTTTATGCCGATTGGTATCGTCCTAACCTAATGGCAGTAGTAGCTATCGGTGATTTTGACGTAACCGAGGTGGAAGCTAAAATCAAAAACCATTTTGGGAAATTAAAGAATGTGCCTAAAGCAAGGGAACGTTATATCGTTGAAATGGCTCCTCGGCAACAGTCGGAAGGATTGGTGGTTACTGATCAAGAAGCAACCAATGCAATACTTCGTGTTTACTATCCACTTGTAAAGTCAAAAGACCAGACCACGGTGGGTGACTACAGAGAATCCATTGTAAATGGTTTATTTCAAATCATGCTGAGTCAGCGCATGGCTGAACTTACACAAAAAGCAAATCCTCCCTTTATTTTTGGTGGAAGCAGCAAAGGGAGTTTATTAAGAGGCGTGGAAGGATTTAGTTCATTCGCATTGCTGAGTCCTGCTGGAGTAGAACCTGCCATTAATGCCATCATCCAGGAAGGTGAACGCGCCCGACAATTCGGATTTACTGAAGGTGAGCTTGACCGAGCCAAAAAATCCACCATGAGAAACATGGAACGAGCGCTTAACGAAATAGACAAAACAGAATCTGAGCAATATGCCGATGAATACGTGCGGAACTTTTTAGAAAAGGAACCTATACCCGGCATTCAAAATGTGTTTACCTATTATCAGACATTCCTGCCTGGTATCACGCTGGATGAAGTGAATAAGTATGCCGCCCGAACTATCCCTCAGGGTGGAAAAAAATTAGCGGTCATCACCGCACCCGAAAATCCTGGCTTTGCTTTACCCACTAATGAGCAACTACTTACCCTAATAGAAAACGCGTCGAAACTGGAAGTAAAACCCTATGAGGAAAAAGCGATAGCTGCTACCTTATTAACCACAATACCTAAAGCCGGTAAAGTAATTGCTGAAAAAGAACTTAAAGAAGTTGGTGTTACCGAATGGACATTAAGTAATGGCGTTAAGGTATTAGCCAAATCCACAGACTTCAAAAACGACCAGGTACTCATGTCGGCAAGTCGTTATGGTGGAAATTTCCTTTACGATTCCAAAGATCGATTCAGCGCAGAAAACGCGGCTACCATTGTAAACCAAATGGGTATTGGCCAGTTTTCACCAACTGATCTTAGGAAGATGCTGGCAGGAAAAACAGCCAGCGTCAGTCCACGCATTACTCAATATTCGGAAGGGGTAAACGGACAAAGCAGTGTTGCTGATATGGAGGCAATGTTCCAACTGAACTACCTTTATTTTACCCAACCCAGAATGGATCAGGAATTATTCGATTCTTTTGTTAGCAAACAAAAAGGATTTGTTCAAAACATGATGGCCAATCCTCAGATGGTTTTCCAGGATACGTTATTACAAACCCTGTACGACAAGCACGAACGAGGCCCCCGCGCACCTAATATTGAAATGTATGATAAGATCAACCTGCAACGTGCTTACGATATTTATAAAGAGCGTTTTGGTGATGCCACCGGATTCACCTTCATTTTCGTTGGCAAATTGGATATGAATGTATTGAAAGGATTATGCGAAACTTACCTGGCAAGTCTTCCTGCAAGCGGAGAAGCGACAAACTTCCGTGATATAGGTTTACGACCTGTGAAGGGAGTTGTTAAAAAAGAAGTTTATCGCGGCAAAGAAGCAAAAAGTTTCATCTCCATGCAGTTCACTGGAGAGGCAACTTATTCAGATGCAGAGCAACTTAAAATTCAAATGCTGGTGGAGTTAATGAATATCAAATTGATTGAAAAGCTGCGCGAAGAAATTGGTGGCATGTACAGCGGTGGTATGTATGGTAGCATGAGCAAAGTTCCATATGGCAACTACACCATTGGTGCATCGGTGCCATGTGGCCCTGAAAATGTCGATAAACTGATCAGTGCTACGTGGGAAGAAATCAATAAAGTAAAAGCTGGCCCAACCGATGCTGATTTAAATAAAGTCAAAGAAACGTTTAAAACACAAATCAAGGAAAACATGAAAGACAATGCCTATTGGCGAAGTAAAATACAACAGTGGGTTGAACTGGGCACAAATCCAGGTGATATCCTGACTTCAGAAAAAAGGATTGATGCGATAACCACGAAGGACATTCAGGACACCGCCTTGAAATATTTTAATGAAAAGAACTATTTACAGGTGATCCTTTATCCAGAAAAATAGTTCGCCAACCAGAAATTTGTAAGCTCCTATAAAGAGGCCGGTAGGGTTAATAATCTTGCCGGTCTTTTTCGAGTTATCCGATTACCCAATAAATACATAATCAGTTTATTCCTGCTCATTGGAAGCATGTTTTTTGAACATGTTGCTCCACGTTACACGGGCAATATGGTAAATCCATTAACCCGGAATATGCTCGATAAGATTTGAGCTACACCTCCTTCCTCATGGTATTAAGAATTCAAATCGTTAGACAAAAATGAGGTGCTGATAGGTCGCGAAATCAAGGCCTGTATTTGGGGATTGAGGCGCTTTTCTTAATTTCGTTGCGGTTAAGCTACACCCCCCCATGTCGCGCATTACTTCAATCGCTTTAATTGGAATAATTTCTTCGTGTAGCATCCTTGAAGACTCAGATATTACGTCTACGGTTCAACTCAAGAGCCTTAAACTGAAATCAATTGAAATTACTGAAACACTTAATGGAAATTCAGTTATAAAAACGGCTACCGTAAAGGACGAAACTGTAGACGAAATCGTAGAATCTGTAAACATAAGTAGAAGAGTAACTATTATTTGGCCGACTTTTACCAACCCTAAATTCCAATTCACAAGTGGTGCCACCACCAATATCACCCTCATAAGTGAATACCTTGCTAATGGAAAAATAAAATTCTGGAGAGTGAAATCTGATGGAGTAGAAAATGAGAAGTATACTTTTCTATATAATCCAAACGGTAAACTCGCCAGTTTGAAAACTTATTTTAGCGATGTCCTTAAATATGATGACGCCTATTCTGACAATGAATTAAATTTTCCCACCACCAGAAATTCAAATGTTGACCCAAGTGTTTTAAATCGCCCAAAAGCCAATTTTGGAGGTCAGGCTCTTTCCATTAATCCTTGTGGCTTTAGTTTTGTTTGGCAATATGAGGTGGATTGTTCCACATTGCCATGTAGCTATAAAAATCATAAAGAATACAATTACTGTGATAAAGACAATTTCTACATTGTTAA
>JAHEMS010000118.1:3311-9050 GCA_024643595.1 Bacteroidota bacterium | reverse complement strand
CGGATCTTGTTCTTTTCTTCTTCGGCCCAGTTCAAGCGCTGCTACTATGGTAATGGCTTTAGCCTCACCGATACCTTTTATTTTCATAAGGTCCTTAATGGAAAGTCTGGCCAATTCATTCAGATTATTGTTTGCTTGAAGTAAAATTTTCTTTGACAATTCAACGGCACTTATTTTAGAAGTACCAGATCCGATTAAAATGGCTACTAATTCAGCTTCAGAAAGTGCTGAGGTACCTTTCAGTAATAATTTCTCGCGAGGGCGATCTTCAGGTGACCAGCTTTTAATTTTGAGTGGGGTGCTGTCCTCGATTTTCATGTGCCGGAGAAAATTTTATAAAACTAAGTTAGGGAATTTTTGACCCGGGCAGTTTCACACATAAAAAAACCCTCCTCAACCGAAGTTAAGAAGGGAAAAATGAACTTATCTTTTGCTTATTTGATCAGGCCAGCGCGTTTACACGCTTGGTAAGCTTTGATTTTTGATTGGCAGCCTTTTTCCAATGGATCACATTATTTTTAGCAAGTTTATCAATCATGGAAGAAACTTCTTTCAAAAGAGCCTGAGCCTCATCCTTCTTGGTAGCACTTGTTAATTTCTTAATCTGGGTACGGGTAGATTTAGCCTGATAGCGATTTTTCACGCGTTTTGCTTCATTAGCCCTGATCCTTTTTTCTGCTGATTTATGATTTGCCATAATGGTTTTTTCAAACGGAACGCAAAAATAAGGGCAATAATTAGAATTGCAAAGATATGGCCCTCATTTTTGAGATATTGACCCTTCGAATAAGAGTTTTGTGCCTGGGTCTAATACAAGGTTAATAGGAGAAACTGCCGTGGGAATCTTGAATTTATTGGATTTTGAAGTAACGCGGACAGTCTTTATTTCCCTTGCCCCATCTTTTTCAGTCCACTCCAGGTCCAGGGGAAATTGGAAAGGGCCCTCTTTTTGGCTTTGTAATAAATCAATAACCAACGATTTAGTCTTATTATCATAACTCCACCTGCCTGAAATTTTCGGATGTCCGGGCTGGTAAAGCCATTGTTTAAAAAATAAGCTAAGGTCTTTCCCGGAAACCTCCTCCATGATCTTTTGAAAGTCTTCAGTTATGGCATTTCTGTTACGAAAACTTGAATAATATTCACGAACTCCTTTCCAAAAGATCGGATCGCCTAGCTCTTGTCTTAACATATGCAAAACCCATCCGCCTTTCTGATAGGTATTGGTATTTAACACTGTATTAATGTCCATAATAGTTGTATCTATAATGGGCGTTGCATTTTTTCGGTAATAAGCAACCACCTCCACGCGATCTTCTTTTTGTAAGGAGTCGAGGCACTCTTGCCCGTAAGTATTTTCAAGATATAGTTTGGCAAAATAGGTCGCGAAGCTTTCACTAAGCCATACGTGATGCCAATCCTTTTCTGAAACGGAGTTGCCAAACCATTGGTGAGCTTCTTCATGAGCTATTAGTTCTTCACTACTTCCCAGTCCAGTTACCGAGTTTTCTGAATAGAAAATAGCGTTTGCATTCTCCAATCCACCCCAGCGTGTTTTGGATTGCACATTGGCTAACTTTTTATAAGGGTAAGGGCCTATGTGGTTGTGAAAATAATCAAGGACATTAACGGCTACCGCGTAATCATCAAACCCTTCCAGTCTATTTTGAGGATACACCCAGCTTTCAACCGGAATATCGTCTACCTTACCAGCAAACTGAACAGCAAAGCGTGCTATGCCGGCAACCATCACCTTAACGGGAATTGGAACTTCTTCATGCCAATGGGTAAGTTTTCTCTTATGATCAATCGGGCTTTCTTCAAGTTTTATTCCATTGGCCACCACCGAATAGTGTAATGGCGCTATGATGATGAAATCCACCGCTGATTTATCACTGGGATGGTCAACAACGGGAAGCCAATGATGTCCTCGATTGGGCCAGTTGTCACCAAAGAAGCCGCGATCGCCATACTTATTATTGCCTATGATGAAACCGTCCTTTGGAATACCCTTGTATTCAATTACAAATAAAAATTCATCACCTGGCTTGGTTGGAACAGGCAGTAAGATTTTTAGGCGGTTATTCCTATGCGTAAAAGATAGTTGTTTCCCATTCCAGGCTACTCCCTTCACCTCCATTCCTTTGCCTGAAGAGTCTTGATTATAGAGATCGAGTTCGAATTCTTCGATTGCTTTTTTAAATTGTATAGTAATAGATGCTTTTCCGGCGATTACATCCGTTAAGTCATTTACCTCTATTTGAAAGATATAGTGAATGACATCTATAGCTGGATTTTTTGGATAAGGATCGGATGCCAGTGCCACAGAGCAAGCAAAAAACAGGGCAATGAAAATTTTTGTCATGATGCATAACTTTAAGTTAAAAGTAATCGGATGGCCAGTTTATTAAAAATTATTTTAGTGGGCATAGCGATACTTTGTAGCAGTTGGGGATTCTTTGCGCATAAAAAGATTAATCAGCTTGCCGTTTTTACGCTGCCTCCCTCGATGTCAGTGTTTTATAAGAAAAACATCGATTACATTACAGAAGCGGCAGTAAATCCAGATAAGCGAAGGTACACGATAGCAGAGGAAGGTTCTCGACATTTCATCGATCTGGATGATTATGGAGACAGTGCCATATACAAACTGCCTCACTATTGGACTGATGCGGTTATGCAATTTGGCGAAGATTCCCTTCAATCGCGTGGGATTGTCCCCTGGCATATATATCGTGTTTATCTTCAACTCAAAGAGGCATTTCTAATTAAAGATCCTGATTGGATATTGCGGGCTTCTTCAGATTTAGGTCATTACGTTTCAGATGCGCATGTGCCCCTCCACACAACAAAGAATTATGATGGGCAATTAACGGATCAAATTGGAATTCATGGTTTCTGGGAATCACGTTTACCAGAACTGTACTTTGAACAATATGATTTTTTTGTTGGCAAAGCTAAGCATATAGAAAATGTACAACTGGCAGCCTGGCAGGTAGTTTTAAAATCCAATCAAGCTGTTGATTCCGTATTGCAGTTCGAAAGAAGGCTGTATGAATTGAATGGAAATGAAAAATTCAATTTCGAAACAAAGGGAAAACAGACGATAAAAGTTGTTTCTGAATCTTATGCAAGAAAATATCATGAAATGCTTTCGGGTATGGTGGAGCGTCAGTTTCGCTCCAGTATTAAGTTGACAGGTGACATCTGGTTTACCGCCTGGGTTGATGCAGGCCAGCCCGACCTAAAGACATTAATTAATTATAGGCCCTCTGAAAAAGAAATAGAGCAACGAAAAAAGGAAATACTTCAGTGGAAGGAAAAGTCTGTTAAAGCTCGTGACCATGAGAGTATTGAAAATTGATTTACACTAAGTTTGATTTCTGTATTGAGCATGTATTTTTCGTGTAAGTTTAGCGATAAAATCGACGCTTTATTAATTGGGATTTTCCCATTGATTCATCACATTTGCCATTATTATTCTAGTAATATTTTTTTAAACTGATTGATTCAGATTTCATTCGGCCTTGTAATTGCCCGTCTTATCGTAGTAATTGTTAATCTGTTTGAATTTGTTTGAATCATTTTTTAATCGATCCTATTATTGTTGAAAGTTAATGTATGAGAACTGTCCTTTTATTATTCTTACTAAGTAGTTCACTAGCCTATTCGCAATCCGTAGAAAAACCGGAAGAAGACAATCTCAATCTGGAAGATCGGTTTAAAGAGATGAAGGCAGCCGCGCAAACATTCAAAGATTATAAAGTCATTAAAGAGGTTGCTCTTGATAAAGTTTGGAAAATAGTCAAAGACTCAATGGCAAAAAAAGAAGAACTACGACTTACTGCTGAAATGGAAATTGCCAATTTGAAAGAGGAGTTAACCACGATGCGGAATTCCATTCAAGTTCAGGAAGCATCCATGAAGGATATTGTTTATGATAGTACGCACATTTCTGTTTTTGGGATACCATTTTCTAAAACTGTATTTATTTTGCTCACTACGATCATCGTAGCTGCTTTAGTGTTTATTCTAAGCATGGCCTATGCGCGAGTAAAAATTGCAAATAGCCTTGTAAAGGAAAAGACGGTCATTGCTGACTCCATTGCTCATGAATTTGATGATTTTAAAAAGAAATCAATGGAAAAGCAGACCAAACTTTCCCGCGAATTGCAGAATGAGCGAAACAAGTTACTTGAATATCGTAAGCTGTAAGTCTAGGGCTTACAGGCATGACGACTCACCAGCTTCCACTGCTTTTTTGATTTGATATATACCTCCGTATAGATAAGGGCAACATTAAATTCTGATTTATCAGGCATAAGGCCTTTGAAAGTCCCCTTACCAATAACCACTGCGGTTTGATTATTGAAGATGGATACCGCGGACTCCTGAACGTCAATGGACGTATAGTTAAGCTTGTCTGATTTCAGGTCTTCAATTAGATCGTGCTTAGTTTGGGTCCACCCGTTCGAATGAATGAATTTAAGAGCTTCATCTGTTACCCAATTCAACGAATCATAATTTTTGTTAGTCATCCATAGGAACTTTTTCTTATGAAGTTGATGTACTTGCTCAGCTGCAAGGGACTGGCCAGAGCAATAGGTGGCTGAAATAAGGAACACAATTATCGTCAGATTTTTCATGGTATTATTTGCTATTGAAATACTCTTACGTAATCAACCTCCATGCGTTGTGGCCAGATGGTATCATCGATACCTTCTTTACCGCCCCAATCACCTCCAACGGCAACGTTCAATATCAAATGGAATTGTTGATCAAAAGGCCATTCTTTAAAATCGTCATTGTGATTTCTTGATACCGTGTGATAAAGCTTGTTATCTACAAAGAAATCAATTTTTTCTCTTGACCAGTCGATGGCATAGATATGAAATTCATCCATACAATCTTCAATAATAATTTTACCTTCTTTCTGGGTGCCTTTTCTATGATTGTAGGATTCAGTATGAATAGTGCCATGAATCACGCCGGGATCATATCCAACGTGTTCCATGATGTCGATCTCCCCACTGGCCGGCCATCTTCCATACTTATTTTCGGTAGAAAGCATCCATATAGCGGGCCAGGTGCCTTTGCCCTTAGGTAATTTTGCCTTTACTTCAATACGCCCATAAAGCCAATCACCGTTAGTCCTACTTACCATACGGGAGGAGCTATACGCTTTGCCGCTAATTGAATCTTTATGTACTTCGATAATCAGATAACCATTTTCTACTCTGGAATTTTTGGAGTCTGTAGTATAAAACTGCGCTTCATTATTTCCCCAACCACATCCAGGACAGCCATCACCTATGTCATATTCCCATTTTGAACTATCAGGTGCGCCCATTTGCTCAAACTCATCTGACCATACCGGCTTTTTCTCTGAACAACGGAAGAGGTGTACAGTAACAATTAGAATGTAGAATGGAAGCATTTTCTTCATAAGAATGGAATCGATAGAATAAAATTAGAATAATTACTGTAACCATTTTATGTACCTTCAGTTTCCCTGTTTGAATAGACGTTGCATTTGGAAGCGCTTTCTGATAATTTTTTGATGCTGAAGGTCAAAGAAGGTGACCTGGACAAGATGGGCTTGCTCTTTGAACGCTATAAAAGGCCATTATATGGATTCTTTTATGGCTCGTGTAAGAGGCAGGAACTCAGTGAAGACCTCGTGCAGAATACTTTCTTCCGCATTTTGAAATATCGCCATCTTTTCCGGGGAGAGGGCAA
>JAHEMS010000118.1:0-3301 GCA_024643595.1 Bacteroidota bacterium | reverse complement strand
AGAGCTTGGATGTTTCACATTGCGCGTAATGTGAGTAATGATCATCATCGTAAAAATAAAATAAAAGCAACGGAGCAGCTGGAAAACTGGCAAGATCGAATTGGGCACTATGAGAATCGGGCTCTGGAAATTCAGCAAATAGAAGAACATCAGTTGCTGTTTCAAGCGCTGGATCGTTTGCCAGATGATAAACGTGAAATATTGTTACTGAGCAAATTTCAAGAGCGGAAGTACAATGAAATTGGTGAGGTGTTGGGATGCACGGAAGGAGCGGTTAAAGTAAAAGTCTTTCGTGCCCTCCAGGAATTGAAAGCAATTTACAAGCAACTCGAGAGAACAAATTGAATTTGGATTCGAGATAAATATCATTTGTATGGAAAGTAAGCTGATCGATGAATTAATATCAAAGTATAATGAGGGGCTAGCAGATCCAGCAGAAGTTAGGCTAATGGAACAATTGATCGAGGCTGGTGAGTTAGACCTGATGCGACTACGCGATCTATCTGCACTTGATCATCAAATTCAAAAGATGGAGTTGGCTTCTCCTTCTCTTAAACTTGACGATCATTTTTATATGACACTTGCTCAAGAGAAGAAATCATTGAAACGTAGCACCTCTTTTGCATGGCCTGAATGGAATATTTATTTTCCTCGCCTGGCATTTGCTTTCCTTTTTGTCCTGGCAGGTCTCGGGGTGGGGCTCTTTATTCAGACACCATCAGAAAAAAGAGAAGTGAGTCAGCTAACAGAAGAAGTGATTGAATTGAAAGAGATGATGATGCTATCATTGCTGGAGAAGGAATCAGCCACCCAACGGCTAAAGGCAGTGAGCCTTACCAGTGACATGGACCAGGTGAGTCAAAAGGTGATCAACGCGTTATTCGCTGCACTTAATCAAGATGAAAACGTGAATGTACGCTTAGCTGCTCTTGACGCACTCAAATCCTATGTGAATGATAGTGAGGTACGTACCAGGCTGATAGAATCCATAGCTATGCAGGATTCCCCTTTGGTGCAGATAGAATTGGCTGAATTAATGGTTTCCATTCAAGAGGGAAAATCTGTGGAGGCATTAAAACAGATCTTGAATAGTGATAAGACTCCTAAAGAAGTAAAAACTAAAATCTCGGAAAGTATTGAAGTGTTAATATAACCTCTTCTTCATTTATTAAAATAAGATAAGCACCGTAAAATATGAAAGCAATATTTTTAATACTAATAATGCTGTTACAGCTACCTGGCTTTACTCAATCATTTACAGAGAAGATTACTAAAGAATTTTCATTTGAAAAGGTGGGAGCGCATAATGCTTTAGTGGTGGCAAATATTAATGGAGGTATAAAGGTGACCAGTTACGATGGTAATAAAATAATCGTTGAAGTCACACGATCGATTAAGGCGAAAACCGAGGAGCGACTTGAAAAAGGTAAGACACTGATTAAATTGGGTGTGATGGATCAAGCTGATACAATCATACTTTATACCGAGGGCATATGTAGCCATTTTGGTAAAAGGAAAAGTAAAAAGGAGGATAAAGGGTGGGGATATCAATGGAATGGACGCGATGCCGATTGCAAGGAGTTGTGCGAATATTCGTTTGATTATGTAATCAAAGTTCCCAAGGCTATAAATCTTGAAATAAGTACCATTAATCAGGGTGATATCGCCATCGAAAACGTGAATGGAGGCATTTTGGCCAATAATGTAAATGGAGCAATACGACTTTCTAACATTACTCGAGAAGCAACAGTTAATACCATTAATGGAAACGTTGATATTACTTATTCGAAAAACCCAGAAATGCCTTGTCGCTTCTATACTCTGAATGGTGATATCAATGCCTGGTTTCAGAAAGGACTTTCAGCCAATATGACCTTTGAAAGTTTTAATGGAGAATTGTTTACGAATGTACCTCGTCTAGAATCATTGCCGGCAGCGGTTGAAAAAAAGGAAACATCTGAAGGCACAAAGTTTAAAATTAATGGCAATCGATTTAAAGTTGGCGATGGTGGCGTTGTACTTGATTTCGAAACCTTTAATGGAAATGTTTATGTTAAAGAGGAAATTTAATTGATATGATATCGGAATGGAAATATTCCAAACCGTGATCTGGGTCACAACCTGGTAAGAGTAGTTAAAAATTAGAAAAATATAATATCGAAAGCATGAAAAAGAAATTAGTTATAGTAGCATGGATCGTATGTTTCGCTTCAATGGCTTATGCCCAGAGTGCCGGGGAGTTACCGGTTCCATTGAGTGACCCTTCCAAGCGTGGGATGCTAAAGGCTCATCTAAATTTTGGTTCCATTACCGTAAAAGGTACTGCTCGTAAAGATGTGTTGGTGAAGTATACTTCTAAGGAAGCTAAATCAGATAAGAACACTGTCAAAGACGGGCTTAAACGCATTAGTGGTGGATCGTTGGACCTGGAGGTTTCTGAGAATAGTAATTATGTGAAGCTACAGTCCGGTTCGTGGAGTAATAAAATGGACCTGGTCATTGAGGTACCCTACGGGTTTGATGTGAAGGTTAGTTCGTATAATGATGGTGATATCGCGATCAGCAATATTGAAGGTGAAATTGAAATAACCACTTACAATGGTGGAATCTCAGCAGAAAATATTTCAGGATCCGTGGTGGCAACAACCTATAATGGTGAGATACTGGTTACTTTTAATAAAGTACAAGAAGGAGTGCCCATGTCATACTCTACTTACAATGGCGATATTGATATTACTTTTCCAGCCAACTTGAAAGCTTCATTCAAAATGAAAACTGAGCAAGGCGAAATATTGAGCGGTTTTGATATGAAAATAATAGAAACCGGCCCTGTTCAAAAGAAAGATTCTAAATCAGGAACCTACAAAGTTACAATTGATGAGTGGGTGAAAGGCGAGGTGAATGGCGGAGGTCCTGAGATTTCGATGAGAAATTATAATGGCGATGTGATCATAAGGAAGAAGTAAGTATAAATTTTGTTTTAGTGATAAGCATGAGGTCAGCTGATAACTGACCTTTTTTATTTTAGAACTTATTCCAATACCTGGTGTTAATTGATTGGAAGCCAATTTATTTAATGAAAGCGGAATAATGTTATTTCACCCCTTAGGCGATAATCCATTATTTTTTAAAAGTGTTTACCTTTACTTTTAGGTTTTATTAATACTTGAGAAATATTCAAGAGGGACTTTATTATTCCGTTAAATCACGGTTTTAATTGTTGAGAATATAACTAGCATTTCATAAGGAATTTTCATGGAACGAATCACTCATTTTCTATTTGAATATCTCATTTCATTGG
>JAHEMS010000117.1 GCA_024643595.1 Bacteroidota bacterium | reverse complement strand
AATGATTTCATGACCTGTTGTTTCCAATTTACGTGCTGCCACAACTTCTGCAATCATTTCGGTCACATTAGCACCAATCATATGAGCCCCTAAAAACTCACCATATTTAGCGTCAAAAATCACCTTTACAAAACCATCGGATGCTCCTGCTGCTTTAGCTTTTCCTGAAGCGGTGAAAGGAAACTTGCCCACTTTGACCTGAAAGCCTGCTTTTTTCGCTGCTTCTTCAGTATAACCCACCGAAGCGATTTCTGGAGAGCAATAGGTGCATCCAGGAATATTGTTGTAATCCAGCGGCTGAGGATGATGCCCTGCTATTTTCTCAACACAAATTATACCCTCCGCGGAAGCTACATGGGCCAATGCCTGACCCTTGACGATATCTCCAATAGCATACACATTGGCAATATTGGTTTTGTAATAATCATCAACGATTACTTTACCCTTGTCTGTTTTTACTCCTGTTTCTTCCAATCCCAATCCTTCAATATTAGTGGATACTCCAACTGCAGAGAGGACTACATCGGCTTCCATCTTCATTTCACCCGTAGGTGTTTTCACCGTCGCTACACAACCTTTGCCAGCGGTGTCAACTTTCGTTACTTCCGAATTGATATAAATGTTCATGCCTGCTTTCTTAAATGATTTTTCCAATTGTTTGGAAACTTCTTCATCTTCAACCGGCACGATACGAGGCAGAAATTCCACAATCGTTACTTCGGTGCCAAGCGTACTGTAGAAGTAGGCGAACTCAACGCCAATCGCACCGGAACCCACTACGAGCATTTTCTTCGGTTGTTGTGGCAACACCATGGCATCACGATATCCAATGATTTTCTTACCATCAATCGGTAATGCAGGAAGCTCACGAGATCTTCCTCCCGTTGCAAGGATGATATGTTTAGCTTCATAATCAGTTTTCTTACCAGACGCATCCGTGACCTCCACTTTCGTGCCCTTCTTTAGTTTGCCAAACCCGGATATCTGATCAATTTTATTTTTCTTAAAAAGAAATTGTACGCCTTTACTCATTCCGGCAGCGACATCACGACTGCGTTTAATTATTGAACTGAAATCAGCGGATGAATCCTTAACATTAATTCCGTAATCACCGGCATGCTTAATATATTCAAATACATTGGCGCTTTTAAGCAGGGCCTTGGTGGGAATACAACCCCAATTGAGGCAGATACCACCCAACTCCGCTTTTTCAACTACTCCTACTTTCATTCCTAATTGAGATGCCCGAATAGCGGCAACATACCCACCAGGTCCACTACCAATGACAATCAAATCGTAATTAGCCATATAATATCTGTTAAAATTAAACCCAAATATAAGGGTACTATTCTATTTGAGAAGCCTTCAATCTGAATTAGAATCGAGGTATATTTTTGAAAAAGAACGAAAATCGTCACCTTTGAGCTCTTTACTAATAACTCGCTATCATGAAACTACTCCAGGGGAAAAATGCACTTATCACAGGGGCATCGAAAGGCATTGGCCGCTCTATTGCATTGCGCTTTGCCGAGCAAGGTGCCAACGTGGCCTTTACTTACTTATCAAGTGTTGAACAGGGCGTGGCTTTAGAAGCTGAACTTGCTGCCAAGGGTGTAAAGGCAAAAGGGTATCGATCTGATGCATCTGATTTTGCCCAAGCCGATAAACTGATCGCTGATGTAGTTGCAGAATTTGGTTCACTGGATGTTCTTGTCAATAATGCCGGCATTACCATGGATAATCTTCTGCTTCGAATGACGGAAGATATGTGGGATAAGATCATGAAAGTGAATTTGAAATCGTGCTTTAACACCGTCAAGGCAGCTACCAAGCCGATGATGAAACAAAAGGGAGGCTCTATTATTAATATGACTTCTGTAGTGGGCTTGAAAGGAAATGCTGGCCAGGCCAACTATGCCGCTTCCAAAGCTGGTATTATTGGTTTCACTAAATCAGTCGCGCTTGAATTAGGATCGCGTGGCATCCGTTCCAATGCCATCGCTCCTGGATTTATCGAAACAGAAATGACAGGCAAGCTGGATGAAAAGACGGTTCAAAGTTGGCGCGATGCAATTCCATTGAAGAGAGGTGGTAAACCAGAAGATGTTGCCGATGCATGTGTTTTTTTAGCAGCTGATATGTCAAGTTATATTACAGGACAAGTAATTCAGGTGGATGGTGGAATGTTGACTTAAAGGATTCTTTGAATAAAATCCTGAAGAAAAATCACTCCATAAATATTGATTTAGTTTTTTTTAATAGTATTTCTAACTAACAACCGTCAGCGAAAAAAATTTTTCCAAAGTTTTTCCAACGGGTGTTTGGAAACTCTACTAAACTAGTATACGTTTGTGAAATCATAGTCGGTGAGGCAATCCCTCAACCGATTTATAAAGAAGCGCGGAGAGTACAGGCTCTATGAAACGCTAGCAACCAGCTCCCCGATCTCGATCGAGGGGAAAAAGGTGCTAAATCCTGCTCCTGGCAAGGTGCCAAGGAGAACTATAAACCGGTAAATAAATATGAGTACAAAAATTTCCTCATTCAAAAAGCATTCGGTCTTAGGACTGATGTTCGCTCCCAAGCACAATTCCGAAAATTCTAAATTATTAGTTCAGCAAAATTGTACTCCTGCATCGCAGCGTTGTATGTGTTGTTGATTGAAGTTGTCGCAAGATGGGCGTAGCGCCCTTGGCAACAAACTAATCTATGACCCTGCCAGGTGACAGGCAATTAGGGTTACGATTAGGTTACTCACTTCATATTCAAAACACATTCAAAACATTTAACTTTAAAAACATGACCATTTGCAGCATACTTAAATCTTCAATTAAAAGGTTGATACCCCATCAGCTTCTCACTAACTAGTTCATTTTACTTAACACATTAAATTTATCATTATGTCAAACTTACGATTTGAAACCCTTCAACTTCATGCAGGTCAGGAAGCGGACCCTACTACTGGTTCCCGTGCTGTGCCGATTTACCAAACCTCTTCTTTTGTTTTCAAAAATGCAGAACATGGCGCCAACCTTTTCGCATTGAAAGAATTCGGAAATATCTACACGCGAATCATGAATCCAACCACCGATGTGTTTGAAAAGCGCATTGCCGCACTGGAAGGTGGGGTAGCTGCATTGGCGGTTGGCTCCGGACAAGCGTCTCAGTTCATTGCGTTAAATAACATTCTTCAGGCAGGTGACAACTTTGTTTCTACCTCATTCCTTTACGGTGGCACATACAATCAGTTCAAAGTTGCCTTTAAAAGGCTTGGTATTGATGTGCGCTTCGCGGAAGGCGATACCGTCGAATCATTTGAAAAACTGATTGATTCAAAAACTAAGGCATTGTATCTGGAAACAATAGGTAATCCAGGATTCAATATTCCGGATTTTGAAGCGATCGCTGCCTTGGCTAAAAAACATGACCTGCCGTTGATTGTTGACAATACTTTCGGTGCTGCTGGCTATTTGTTCCGTCCACTGGAACATGGCGCCCATATAGTGGTAGAATCTGCAACCAAATGGATTGGAGGCCACGGAACATCTATTGGTGGTGTTATTGTGGATGGAGGAAATTACAATTGGAACAATGGTAAGTACCCTCAATTTACAGAACCCTCAGAAGGATATCATGGATTGAAATTTGGTGATGTCTTCGGCTTCAATAATCCGTTAGGTTTGCCAAACATCGCTTTCATCATTCGGGCACGAGTTGAAGGACTTAGGGATTTTGGACCTGCACTGAGTCCATTCAATTCATTCCTTTTCTTGCAGGGACTTGAAACATTGTCACTTCGTGTTCAGCGTTCAGTGGATAATGCTTTGGCCTTAGCACAATGGTTGGAACAACATCCCCAAATTGAAAGTGTTAATTATCCAGGACTTGCTTCAAGCACTTATCATCACCTCGCGAAGAAGTATTTGAAAAATGGATTCGGCGGTGTTCTGTCTTTCACCGTAAAAGGCACCAAAGAGCATAGTAGTGCTGTTATTGACAATCTTAAATTGGTAAGTCACCTGGCCAATGTAGGCGATGCGAAGACCCTGATCATTCAGCCTTCCGCCACCACCCATCAGAACAGCTTGCCTCCGGTGTACTGCCAACTTTACTGCGTGTTTCAACCGGCATAGAACATATTGACGATATCAAAGCAGACTTCCAGCAAGCCTTTGAAAAAGTTTTTGCCAAAGAATTAGCGTCCTGATTTTAAATGTTGAAGACTGATTCCATATTTCACTTTACCGGTGAATTTAAACTGGAGTCCGGGGGTTCGCTCCTGGACTTCCAGCTTAAATACACCACCCTGGGCCAACTTAATAAAGAGCGAAACAATGTCATATGGATCTGTCATGCCCTTACTGGCAGTTCTGATTTTACAGACTGGTGGAAAGAATTATTTACAGAAGGCACTCCATTCAACCCTAATGATTATTTTATTATCTGTGCCAATTCGCTGGGAGGTTGCTATGGTTCGACTGGACCACTTTCATTGAATCCAAAAACAAACCATCCGTTCTATCATGAGTTCCCTCCGATTACTAATCGCGATATTGTTAATGCATTTGATTTACTAAGGGAAAGCTTAGGAATAAACAAAATTCATACACTGTTAGGCGGATCACTTGGTGGTCAGCAGGTTTTGGAGTGGGCGATTATTAAGCCCGAAGCTTTTGATCACATCATACCTATTGCCACCAATGCATTTCATTCTCCCTGGGCGATTGCAATTAATGAAGCACAGCGCATGGCTATTGAAGCCGATAGCACCTGGAAAGAAAATAATCCTCGCGCCGGAACTGATGGTATGAAGGCGGCAAGAGCTATAGGCATGATCTCCTTTCGTACCTATACAACCTATAAGCAAACACAAACGGAAAAAAATCTAGATACGCTGGATAATTTCAGGGCATCCTCTTATCAACGCTACCAGGGACAAAAACTTTCCAACCGCTTCAATGCATTTTCATACTGGGTTCTGACGAAAGCAATGGACAGTCATCAAGTTGGTCGCGGCAGAACAAGTATTGAAGATGCACTAAAAAATATCAAAGCAAAAACCCTGGTGATTGGAATAGATACCGACTTATTATTTCCGATTCAAGAACAAAAATTCTTAGCGCAACACATTAAAGGAGCGCAGTTTGCCGCCATGCATTCAGCTCATGGCCATGATGGTTTTCTGGTAGAATTTGATCAATTCAAATCAATCGTAAGAAATTTTCTTACAAAAGACTTTAAGAAAGAAATTACACTATGAAGAAGAAATTAAAATTAGGCCTGTTTGGTTTTGGCTGCGTTGGCCAGGGATTATATCATGTGCTGCACGAAACACATGGTGTGAAAGCAGAAATCAAAAAGATCTGTGTGAAAGATCATCACAAACAAAGGCCCATCGATGTTTCATTTTTTACTTACGATGCTGCCGAAATACTTGAAGATTCGGAAATTGATGTAGTGGTTGAATTGATTGATGATGCGAAGGCCGCCTTTGAAATCATTAAGAAAGCCGTTGAAAATGGGAAGCACGTGGTTACGGCAAACAAAAAAATGCTGGCCGAGCACTTGGAAGAAATCTATGAGCTTCAAAAAAAATATGATCGCTCCATTTTATACGAAGGAGCCGTTTGCGGCAGCATTCCTATACTTCGCAACCTGGAAGAGTATTACGACAATGATATGATCACCAGCATTGAAGGTATATTTAATGGATCAACTAATTACATTCTGACCAAAGTATTCGAAGAAAGAAAAACCTATATCGAAGCATTGAAGGCGGCACAGGATTTAGGTTTTGCCGAGAGTGATCCATCACTGGATGTAGAAGGGTATGATCCCAAGTTTAAACTTACTATTGCAATCGCTCATACCTTTGGCGCTTTTGTGAAGCCCGAAAATATTATCAACGTTGGAATTCAAAAAATATCAGAAGTAGATTTAAAATATGCGAAAGAAAATGATCTTACCATTAAACTAGTGGCACGAGCTTACAAAATTGATGGCAGCATTTATGGCTTTGTCGCTCCGCAATTTATTCCAGCCGATCATATGCTCGCCAATGTTCGTAATGAATACAATGCCGTGTTGGTGGAAGGTGCTTTCGCAGAAAAGCAGGTGTTTATTGGAAAAGGTGCTGGCAGTTATCCTACCGGATCCGCCGTACTATCTGACATTTCTGCACTTACCTTTGACTATCGTTATGAATACAAAAAATATACACAAGGAGATGCTTTTCCTTTCTCCAACGAGGCCTTTGTAGATGTTGTCATCAGCTCCCCGGAAGGGTCGCTCATCACGAACCGGGATTTCGATAATTTCAAGGGAGGCTACCAGGGCAAGGGATTTCAATATCTTCATGGAACAATTAGTCTTGAAAAACTAAAAGAATGGTCGCAATGGGATGACTTAAGCGTGATTCTGGCCCCCACGCCTAACCTTGTTGGCGCAAGTCAAATTAAAAAAGGTGAGCGTCTTTCCGCCTGAGAATTTCAGGCTTTTGTGATCCTACTGATATCCAGGTTAAACAAAATATTGGCGATCTAATGTGATCGCCATTTTTATTGCCTTCAATCCTTAATTTTAAGACCCGGTTAATGAAATGATTTTAACTCCGATTCCTATATTTGTAGCCCAAGTTAATCTTGTCTATCCATGCTAATATTCAGTTCAATTATCGCTTTTACCGTAGTAATTCTGCTTTTGGTGGGTTTATTAATTTATGCGCAGAAAAAGCTTGTTCAGTCGGGCCCCGTAAAAATCCAGATAAACGGAGAAAAAACCATTACTGTATCAGCGGGCAGTTCATTACTTTCTACACTCGCCAATGAGAAGATTTTCTTACCCTCAGCCTGTGGAGGCGGTGGTACATGCGCCATGTGTAAGTGTGTTGTGGAGTCAGGTGGAGGCGATGTTTTACCGACTGAAGTAGGACACCTTAGCCGCAAAGAGCAGAAAGAACATGTTCGTTTGGGCTGCCAGGTGAAAGTGAAGCAAGACCTTGACATTCGTATTCCGGAGGAAATTTTCGGTATCAAAAAGTGGGAATGCGAAGTGGTGTCGAATTATAATGTTTCAACATTCATTAAAGAATTTGTGGTAAAACTGCCTCCCGGGGAGACCTTAAAATTTGAAGCTGGAGGTTATATTCAGATAGACGTACCAGAAGTGAATGTCGATTTCAAAACTATGGACATTACACCTCATCCCGACCTTGGCCATAAGCAAGATGTGTTTCAATCTGATTGGGACAAGTTTAAGTTGTGGGGTCTTAAAATGAAAAATGAAGAACCCATCTTCCGCGCTTACTCCATGGCAAACCATCCAGCGGAAGGCAATATTGTGATGTTGAATATCCGTATCGCTACGCCACCATGGGATCGTGCCAATAACAAATGGATGGACGTGAACCCGGGCGTTTGTTCTTCTTATGTGTTCTCACGAAAGCCAGGTGATAAAGTAACCATATCTGGCCCTTACGGTGAATTCCACATCAATAAGACTCAACGTGAAATGATCTATGTTGGAGGCGGAGCTGGCATGGCCCCGCTACGGGCACAGATTTTCCATTTGTTTCATACTGAAAAATCACATCGTAAGGTTTCCTACTGGTATGGCGGGCGCTCAAAGAAGGAGCTATTCTATACGGAACACTTTAGAAAAATCGAGCAGGAGTTTCCAAACTTCCAATTCCACATCGGCTTGTCAGAACCACTACCGGAAGATAACTGGAAAGTAAAGACTAGTCTGGATGACCGAGAAGGAGATGGCTATATAGGTTTCATTCATAAATGTTTATATGACAATTATTTGAGCAAGCATGAATCGCCAGAAGACGTTGAATTCTATCTTTGTGGCCCTCCAATGATGAATGCTGCGATTTTGAAGATGCTTGATGATATGGGTATTCCTAAAGAGAATATTCGTTTTGATGATTTTGGGGGATAAAATCCTCTGATTCATTGATAAAAAGCCTTCAAATTTCCTGAAGGCTTTTTTTTATTCCCAGGTTTGTTTCCCTATTAGTAGTCCAATTGAAGTTATTTTAAATCATTTATTGCTATTACATCAAAGAATTTTAATTACTTTGTTAATTCGATTCCAAAATTTTTCTTTGAAAAAGACTCTTACCATAGCTCTACTGGTTATATTTCTCTTCAACGTGGGAGGGTATTACCTTATTTTCTTGGGCTGGCGTCTCAATGCCCACGAAGAATTAGTGAAGCGACTTGATGCAGGAAACTACACCCCGCAGGAAACGGTCGAAATTAAGATACCTATTACGTTGCCCTATCCACTTCAACAAACGGACTATGAACGCACTAATGGTAAATTCGAATATCAGGGAGACCATTATAAATTGGTGAAGCAAAAACTTGCCAACGATACTTTATATGTTGTGTGCATCAAAGACCGTCAGTTAAAACAAATTGATGAAGCGCTTAATAATTATAGTAAGCTCGCAAATGACCTGCCTGTATCTGAAAAAACAAATAGTCAATCACTGGTTAAGCTTCTTAAGGAGTACGAACCTCAACTATCTTTCGAGCTGGTATCTAATGCTGGTTGGATGACCCAAACTTTTTTCCCATCGGAAGTAACTGATATTTCAGAAATATATCTATCCGTTCAATCTCCTCCACCCGATCATCACATCTAACGGACTTACGGAGAGCTCCTCCTCCGATTCATATTCAATTATTGAACATGAACATTTCAGCCCAGTCCGCTGAAAAATAAAAGTATCTATTAACACATTCCATCATTTGATTGCGCAATCAAAAACAGATGCGAAAAAATACTAGTCTATAATGGGTCAGATATCCATTTTGGCTTCTTATCAAGAAAAATTCACATGAAAAAAATAATTACCCCCATTTCAATCCTATTTCTTATCCTCTTGTACCATCCTCTGTATCCTCAGGGATGTGTTGCTATCCGCAGTGTTACACCATTCGGGTCACAATTTGATAATACCGCCAAAACTTGGCAATTCTCAGCCAACTACCGGTTCTTCAAGTCATTTCGTCATTTTGTTGGAACGGAAGAACAAACGCAAAGA
>JAHEMS010000532.1 GCA_024643595.1 Bacteroidota bacterium | reverse complement strand
CGCCATCATCCTTCAGGTAGGTAGCAACCGCCTGAGCAAGCGGATGTTCAGATTGTGTTTCCATACTATAAAGTACATCCACATATCTATTAGAATTCTCATCGTCTGTCCATAAAATACCCGTTACTGCAGGCTTGCCTTCGGTAATGGTGCCGGTTTTATCCAATATGATTGCATTCACTTTGTGGGCGAGTTCTAAACTTTCGGCATCTTTAATCAGGATATTGTTCTCGGCGCCTTTGCCCACGCCCACCATAATAGCTGTTGGTGTTGCCAAACCAAGAGCACAAGGACAAGCGATCACGAGTACAGTAATCGATGTAAGCAATGCATGTGTAAATGCATCATCTCCGCCCAATAACATCCAGATGGCGAAGGTGAGCATCGAAATCCCGATTACTGAAGGAACAAAAATACCGGCAATTTTATCGACTAGTTTCTGTACGGGTGCTTTGCTTCCTTGTGCTTCCTGCACCATCCTGATGATGTGGGCAAGAACGGTATCAGCCCCAACTTTCTTTGCTTCAAATTGGAAGCTTCCTTTCTGGTTGATGGTACCTGCAAATACATTATTACCCAAGCTTTTTTCATTGGGTACCGGCTCGCCGGAAATCATACTTTCGTCCACATAGGAAGATCCGGTTGTCACCACACCATCAACCGGAATTTTTTCCCCCGGGTGAACCAGGATGATGTTACCTGCTTTCACTGATGCAATGGGCAGTTCCTCTTCATTGCCGTTTACTATCACGCGTACCGTCTTAGGTTGAAGGCCCATCAGTTTTTTTATGGCGCTGGATGTTTTTGATTTGGCACGCTCCTCTAATAGTTTTCCAAGGGAAATAAAGACAATGACTACGGCTGCTGCTTCATAATAGACATGCGCATGAATACCTCGTGCTTGCCAGAACTCCGGAAAGAAAGTATTAAACACACTGAACGAAAATGCAATGCCGGTGGATAAAGCGACTAACGTGTCCATGTTAGCTTTACCATGTCTTGCCTGTTTGAAAGCGTGAATGAAAAAATTTCTTCCGAAAAAAAATACAACGGGTGCGGTAAGCACCATAGAGATGTAATTCCCGTAAGGGAAATCCATGAAAAACATACCAAGGGCTACCACGGGCACCGCGAGAAATGCAGACCAAATCGTGCGATGTTTTATTTCTTCATAATTTTTTTTCTGTGATTCATCCTGAATGGCTTGAGGGTCTTCCGCATCCACGACTAAGTCGTATCCTATCGAGCGTACCGCATTTTGTAAATCCATCGGATTGACCTCTGAATTATCATAATCTACCCAGGCCGATTGGTTAGCATAATTTACGCCTGCATCGATTACACCCTTAGTTGCTTTAAGCATCGATTCCACGCTTACTGCACAGGCAGCACAGGTCATCTCCAACACGGGAAAAGTTTGATGGATTTGGTGGTGATGATTTTTAGCTGTTTTTAAGGTGATTGGCATAATTTTCTGGTTTGTCAGAATCAGTATGCAAGTATACTCTTATCAACAACTTTCTGTTTTATATAATTCACGAATTCATTTATATCATCACCTTACCGCTGATTGGCAGAAAGATTCCTTTTCGCTTGTTTCAAATGCCGCTCATTATGAGCGATGATGAATTGAAATACATCTCCTAATTTAAGGTTCACCCAATTTATAATCGATATGGGTATTTTTATCCGATTCAAATCAGATTCGCGGGCTTGCTTCAAAAAGAGTAACAGTTGTTCTTGTTGTTGGATAAATTCTGCCACCACGGTATTAGCATCCAATGCTGCTGGTGGGATATGGTTTTTAAAGGCTTTATACTTTTTCATTTTTTCTCCTGGTTTCATAATACGGGTGAAGTAGCTGCCCAGCCAGGTACTTTTGAAATTAGTATTAACAGGAAAATTTTTGGCCAGGCCAGATTCTATTTTCGGCAAGTAATAATTTCCATAGCTGTTTAAATGCCACAGGCACTGAGCTATACTCCAGCCTCCATTGAAGGCAGGTTTCAATAACTCATCGGTGGTGAGGTTCTGAAAAATTTTGACAGCTTCGCTGATGTGGCTTTCGACTTGATCTTCTAGTGAGTCGATCAGGGATAATGCAGTTTGTGATTCCATGATGAATAGGCTTTAATATTTTACATAATTCTAAAAGTACGGCATTGCCACAAAGCACGGCTTCTGATACAAGCCACTGCTTGCGGATATCAATGGGAGCAACTGTAATTTTTTCTTTGTTAAGTTATAGCACAAATGTATAGGGTTGCCAAAAACTGAATCTTGGTTTATACCAAGATTTTAATGATGTGCCTAAATGCGTACACGGTTGATCAACTTACTGAAATTGGTAGCATCAATGCCAATGTAATTAGCCAGGTATTTGTGAGGAATTAACTGTAAAATATGTGGGCTGCGTTTGAGTAGTTTTCTGAATCGCTCTTCCGATGAATAGGATTGCAATTCAACCAGACGA
>JAHEMS010000116.1:7264-9073 GCA_024643595.1 Bacteroidota bacterium | reverse complement strand
TGTACTTATTGATGACCTGGTAAACAAAGGCACACAAGAACCCTATCGCATGTTTACCTCAAGGGCAGAGTATCGAATTTTACTTCGTCAAGATAACGCTGACCTTCGTTTAACAGAAAAGGGACACGAGTTAGGCCTCGCCAACAATAGCCGCCTGGAAGAGGTTAAGAAAAAACGAGACTCCATTTTATCCCTGACGAAAGAGTTAAAGGAAATGAAAGCCACTCCGCAGATGGTTAATGAAGGTCTTTCGCAAATGAATAGCTCAACCATATCAGAAAAAATCCCCGTCGTTAATTTGCTGAAGCGCCCACATATTGGTATGACAGAATTAAAAATGCTTGATAAAAATATTGAAAGCCAGTTACAAAAATATTCATCGGAAATCCAACAACAAGTTGAAGTCGCGATAAAGTACGAAACGTACATTGAGCGCGAACAAAAACTGGCTGAGAAAATTGAAAGCCTCGAATCATATTCCATCAGGCCCGACTTTGATTATGACAGAGTTAAAGCATTATCCAGTGAGGCGCGTGAGAAATTAAAACGGATAAAACCAGAAACGATAGGACAAATGTCGCGAATCAGTGGAGTTTCCCCTGCTGATGTTTCCATATTAACTGTGTATCTCGGTAAATAATGAACTCCGAACAGATTCTATCCTGCCCGATTTGCGAAAATGAAAACTTTACCCTGTTTCTAAGAACGAAAGACTACACCGTCACTCAGGATGAATTTGAATTACGAAAATGCACTCATTGCAATTTTATCGTTACCAGTCCCAGGCCAACCGAAAACAACATTGAGAAATACTACGATTCGGAAAACTATATATCTCATGCCGAGAGTTCCAAAACATTATTTGATAAAATTTATTTCATTGCCAGATCAGTATCGTTAAAATGGAAGTTTAACATAATCAATCTTTACCTAAATGGTTCAGGAGCAGTGCTGGATTTTGGCTGTGGAACTGGAGACTTTCTGAATTTCATAAAGGAAAAAAGCTCCATCAAAGTTTTAGGTGTTGAACCTAATCATGCCGCGAGAATTATAGCGAATCATAAATTACATGGCCGTGTTTTTCAAAACCTCCAATCACTGAAAGACAAATCTTTAGACGCTATTACACTATGGCACGTACTGGAACATGTTCATCAGCTAAATGATACCTTACAAAATCTGAAAAGATTACTTTCAAATAATGGTCATCTAATAATTGCCGTGCCTAACCACCAATCGCACGACTCTCTAAAATACAAAGACGCCTGGGCGGCCTATGACGTACCACGTCATTTATGGCATTTTAATCAAAAAACAATGAAGGCACTTCTTCATAGAAACGGGTTCAGGATTATTAGTATTAAACCTATGAAATTGGATAGCTTTTATGTTTCTCTGTTAAGTGAATCTTATAAGAAACCTTATCAACTTAAAGTTCTTACCGGAGCGAAAGCATTCCTTGAAGGTTGTCGATCTAACCTATATGCCATGAAAGATAATCAATACTCAAGCCTCATTTATATTGCCAAACAAGAATGAAGTATTTTTTCTTTAATATCTTCCTATTAATAATTGCGGCCTGTGCAAATGTAGCTATGCCAACTGGTGGGCCAAGGGACGAAACCCCGCCGGAAATGGTAAGTTCTACACCCTATGCTAACGAGAAAAACTTCACCGGGGAAGTGCTTGAACTTAATTTTAACGAAGACATAAAACTCAAAGATGCCAAAGAAGAAATACTCATCGTTCCTTCCCTTGGTAAAAAAACATTGTTCAGCGTAAAGAAGAAAAATCTTTTCATTGAACCCG
>JAHEMS010000116.1:0-7254 GCA_024643595.1 Bacteroidota bacterium | reverse complement strand
TACCACCTACAGCATCCAATTCCGAGATGGAGTACAAGATTTGGCGGAAGGCAATCCGGCAGAAAACTTGCACCTTGCTTTCAGCACTGGACCAACCATTGATTCTCTTTCAATCAGTGGAAGTGTAAAAGAAACTTTTTCAGAAAAAGTACCCACCAAAATAACCATTGCCCTTTATGAATCCGATACGTTCGACATATTTAAACACACTCCTATCTATTTTACTAAATCAAATAAAGAAGGCTATTATACCATAACCAATCTTAAACCATCAGACTATTATATTTACGCATTCGATGATAAAAATAAGAATCTCAAAGTAGATAGTCGGACAGAGAAATTCGGTTATCTCGCAACACCGATACAATTAACTGAGTCCAAAGATTCTATTCAGATACCACTCATTATGGTAGATTCAAGACCACTGAGTCTAACCAATGTCAGACATACTGATAAAAACAGCCGCGTAAGATTTAATAAACAACTTGACTCTCTTATTATCAAAGGAATTAAACCAGAAGAAGCGCTCTATACGTATGGAACGGATAAATCAGAAATCATATTTTATAATTTCTTTACAAATGGAGATTCCCTTAAAACGCAATTAATTGCATCAGATAGCATTGGACAAAAAATAGATACTACCATCTATATTAAATACGGTGAGATAAAAACTTCGGCAGAAACACTAAAAACAAAAGAAAAATCACTGAAATATAATTTCTCTACAATGACGATGAATTATATATTTACCTACAATAAACCTATAAAAAGTATAAACGTAGATAGTCTTTATATCAGGTATGATTCATTAACTACCAGTCCTATTCTACGTGAGAACATAACCATAGACTCGTTAACTAATCAGGTTTCTATTGACGCTTTAGTACACGAAATTAACGTTGATGAATCCGACAAGAAAAAACCGCAAAACCCTGAATTAATTATAGGCAAAGGCGCATTCATTACCATAGAACAAGATACGTCAAGAAGAATCTCCAGACCTATTAAAGTTACCAAAGAAGAAGACCTTGGCATGGTGTCGATTAAAGTAGCAACTGAAGCCCAGAACTACATTATTCAACTTACCACAAATGATGACCAGATCGTACAAAGTCTTATTAATAGCAAAGACCATATTTTTCGTCATCTTGAACCCATGGAGTACAAACTGAGAATTATTATAGACCTTAATAAAAATGGAATCTGGGATCCTGGTAACTTTTATAAAAAAATTGAACCCGAGAAAATCATACTGTATAAGTCTGAAGAAGGCAAGTACACCTTTCCATTAAGGGCCAACTGGGAATATGGTCCGTTGTTAATAAAGTTCTGAATACATTGTTATCTATTGTTGATCAATCCATCAACTAACCAAATAACCAGATATATCAGCAACCCATTCAAAATAATGTTAATAAAACCACTTATCTTATGTAAAATTCACACCATGTGTGATTCCAAACTAAGTATTCACCAATCACTTAAAATGTTAATAACTGCATAAAAAAATACCTCTGCGCGTTTTAAATCAATTATATAGAATACAAATTATAAACAATAAATTAACAACACCTTATCCCATTTAAGTTATACACAAAATCACATGCATAACAGTAATTACATTAAATATTTATATATAATACTATTAATACAAATACAGTCTGTTTGTGTACAGAACACTTTTGCACAAGACCAACAGGATATACAACTTGCCAACGAATACGCGGCTAAAGGCGAAAAGGAAAAAGCATTATTGGCTTATGAGCAATTGATAAAAAAAAATGAAAACATTCCCTTTGTTCACACCTCCTACTTCAATCTACTTATCGATATGGGTAAACTCAGTGAGGCAGAAGATTATCTTGAAAAACTTCTCCGAAAGGAGGACAAACTATCATATCGCCTCGACCTGGGAGTATTATACTTTCGTTCAGGAAATTTGCCTAAGGCCGATAAGTACCTTAACAACATCATCAAAGCACAGGGTGGAGACACATACAAACTTAAAATAGTGGCAGACTACCTGGCATCAAAAAATATGACGGACTACGCTGTCGTAGCTCTCAAACAAGCACGAAGTCTCAACGACAACCAAAATGTTTATTCACTTGAATTAGCAAACCTGTATCGGATGTCAGGAAAGCGTGATCAGATGGTAGACGAGTATCTTAATTATGTCACTCAAACGCCTTCTAATATTTCGTACATCAAGAACATTATGCAGATCCTGATTACAAAGCCGGAGGAACTTGAAAGTCTTGAACGATTACTATTGGATCGCATACAGAAGAATCAAAACGCTGAAGTTTATGTTGACCTCTTGATATGGGTTAACCTACAACAGAAAAATTTCTATGGTGCCTTCATACAAGCACGCGCCTATGATAAAAGATTCCGAAAAGAACAATCCAAAACGCTCGAGATTGCTCAAATTGCTTTTAACAATCAAGATTACGATAACGCGGATAGAAGTTTTACTTATGTAATCAAGGAGTTTGCAGGTACGGAAAACGAATTACCTGCCAGAATGGGAATCATCAAATCCCGGGAAGCAAAGGTGAAAAGACACTATCCGGTAAACCGGGACTCCGTAAGATATTTAATAGGGGAGTACAGACGTTTCAGAAAAAATTATGCCGATAGCCCCAACGCTTATGAGGCGGCCGTCAACCAGGCTTTACTACATGCCTATTACCTGGAAGAGATGGATTCTGCCTCCTACTATCTGCAAGGTGTAATTTCAAATAACAAGGTATCACCCACCATTAAATCAAAAGCTAAAATTGATCTGGGAGATATTTATTTATTGAAAGAGGAGCCCTGGGAGGCCACCCTTCTCTATTCACAAGTTGAGAAAACACAACGAGAAACGCCATTAGGTTTTGAAGCCAAATTAAAAAATGCCAAGCTCTCTTACTTTAAAGGAGATTTTAAATTGGCCCAGGAACATCTTGACATCTTGAAGCAAGCCACCACCCGCGAAATAGCGAATGATGCCATGGAATTAAGTATGCGCATCAAGGAGAATACGGCATTTGATACTACCGGCACCGCCCTCCGGGAATACGCTTCCATAGAATTGTTGATGTCACAAAATAAAATCGAAGAAGCCTTAAGCAGGCTTTCTGTTTTTCCTGATAAATTTTCTGATCAACAAATCAAAGATGATGTGTATTGGCTTGAAGCATCATTGCGGTTAAAGCAAGGGGAATTTGATAAAGCCATAGCCTTATGTGAAAAAATTGTAGCAGAATTTGGTGATGATATCCTGGCGGATGATGCCTACTTTATGGAGGGAGACATACAGGAACACTATTTGAATAATAAGGACAAGGCGATGGAAATCTATCGTGAATTTTTAACGAAATATCCTGGCAGCGTTTATGTAGCGGAAGCTCGCAAAAGATACCGAACTTTGCGTGGTGATTTTTCTGAAGTCATTCCCATAAATTAACCCATCAAAAAAATCATTATTCGATTAGCCATAAACTCATAGTTTTAATTTAGAATTTTAGGCCCTCATTTTTACTACAAATTCTCTCTTGATTGGCTTACATTGGCCAGACCACTTATTCACCGATGTCTTTAAAATAAGTATCTTCACAATACAGTCTTGGTATCGGATCAGACACCGGTTAAATAATCGTAACGCAATCCTTATGTCACTGGATCGATACATCAATAGTTTACGAAAACCCGATCAATTTCAGGTTGCCATCAAACTTATTCGGTTGGCCATGCCCATTTGGGAAGAATATGTAATAGCCGAAGATCAAAAAGAAGCCGAGTACATTTTCTATTATGGCAGCGCAGTAGGAAATAAGTATCACGTACATCAACAACTGCTTCAACGCACGGTGGATGAAGTAGAAAAATATGTATACGCGAACTTTGATCCAGCGGCGTATGGTGCGCGGAAATTTGAGAATCTGAAAGAGGAATGGTGGTCTGCCATCCGCGGACTTGAATGGGAAGAGGACTGGTATGTAAAGGAAGAGGTTAAACTCCTGATATTTGCTGTTCATAATTTGCTGGAAGCCGCGATGGGAAAAAATCAAACCACGTTTAAGGAATCCTTTATTTATGTTACCGTCAACCAATCCATTGACTCGCTCACGTGTTCAAAGCGAATGACACTTGAAGAGGCTCAAAAATATATTGGTTTAATCACGGATTAAAACCGGTTTAATGCACTCCTCAAAAAGGTGATTTATATCATCTAAATTCAGTCCTGGGTGAAGGGCCATTATTATTCGTTAACGGTATAGGTCAGACCAACCCCGATGATAGTGACTTTAATGATGCTTGACTTATCGCATAGAATGATTACAAAAAATTTAGTAAGTTGTATTAATGATCAATTTATATGCCATTGGTTATTGGTAAGAGAGAAATGAACTCAAAGCGCAACCCGCAGAAAGTAACACCCTTTACTTTATTGCCACAACTATATAACGATCCAGAAAGAAAATCCCTGGTAAGAATAATGGGAGAATTCATATACTTGAGTTTTGCTTTCAGAACGATACCACGGCACTATTTCACACGGTACTTATTTAAAAAAGACAAAGAAAATTTTCGCGACTATTTTCCTAATAAATTCCTCTATGCGTTAAAACCTCATTTCAATAATAAAGAGGTAAGGGATGTGCTTGAGAATAAATTATTTTTTGATTTCTTCTACCGGCAGTTTAATATTCCATTGCCTGAAATAGTGATGTACAACCACGGAAAAATGTTTGTGCTGGGTAAGCAATGTATTTTGGTAAATAATGCAAAGGAGTTTAAAGATTTACTCTTAAGGTTAGTGCAAGAAAGGTCGGTGGATGAGGCGCTGTTCATAAAGAAAACGTATGCGAGTTATGGTGGGCGCAAAACATATAAATTATTTATATCTCAACTTAACTCAACAATGGATCAACTTGATACCATTTATCTGGAAGTCATACAAACCGGATACTTATATCAGCGAGTCATCAAACAGCATCCGGTATTGAATGCGCTCAACCCATCATCAGTGAATACATTACGGATTGATACCTTTATGGATCTGGATGGGAAAGTAGAATTTATGTCAGCTCATTTGAGATTAAGCACCAAGAATCTCCATGTAGACAACATCACGTCAGGTGGTTGTGGGGTATCCGTAGATCTTGAAACAGGAAAGCTTAATAAATATGGGTACCAGGAATTTAAATATGGCGGTATTAACAGGTTGACCGAGAATCCAACGACTAAAGCTATTTTTGAAGAATATACTATTCCGTTTATTGATGAAGTAAAGGAAATGGTGATTAATGTCGCTCGTCTTATTCCCGGTTTGCGCCTGATCGGTTGGGATGTAGCCCTTGGGGAGACTGGTCCAATTCTGGTTGAAGGAAACTCTGACTATGACATTTCAGGTAATGAAAACCAATATGGTGGATATCTTAAGCATCCGGTTTTTCGGAAAGTATTGAAAGAAATCAACTACCTATAGTTCCTGGCTTGCAGAAGGCGCCCACAGAGCAGTGAAATAGCGTGATATTATTTTATAAATGCCTTGGAATGTGATTTAGTGCCGCTCAAGAATTATTGTGTCGTTACAGATTTAATTCGTTTATGTGAGTTTTGTTTTCAAAACATACCACAGCGCAGTATTACAAACGCACTCCACAGCAGTTTATAAATGTATTATTTAGGGGAGGCATGCAAAAGCTCAAGCCCCGCTGAAGTGCGGGGTAAAAACCCCACCCATGTTTTCTCATTGGAATTTTCATTCAACTCCAGGTACTTCCCAAAATCTTCCTTCTTCAGGTGAATGCCTAAAAAGGCCGTCACAAAATGTTGATTGATGTTGTTGATGCGTCTTTCGTTCCACACCGGATCCGCGAAATGATAGTACTCATTGAAATTTATCCCGGGAAGTAATGATTCTGGCGGTGGTGGGTTAGGGGCAATATTATGTCTCGCGTTCTGATAGGTGAGCAGATACCGATCCGCATTCAGAGCACCGGTATATATTGCTTTAATTCCCTTTTCATATCCGGATATATCATCCTGACTTCCGGCAACAAAGAACGTGGGCACAGTTAACCCTTGCAGTCCTTCGGCATCCCAAACACCGCGTTCCATTCCCCATGGAGCAAAAGCAACTACCGCTTTTATCCGTGTATCCTGCGATGCGTTAAATTCAGGATGATTAGTTGTTCTTACTTCAATGGATTTACTGCCTCCACTAAGATTAGCAAACAAGGCAACCATCTCTTTGCTGTAGCCGGCACCCGCTGCGTTCAATGCGCCATAACCACCCATTGAATAACCAATGAGAGCGGTTTGATTAACATCGACCAATCCCGCCAAAAAACTTTTGCCGGAGGAGGCACCCAATTCAGCGATTTTATTTAACATGAATAAATCATCCTTGGCACGGTTAAGTAAGGTTGATTGAAATGCGGCAGCGTCTAAATAAGTAGACTCAGTGTGGTCAATGGCCACCACGACATATCCCTTGGAAGCTAAGTTTTCAGTGAGATACGTGAGCAGCAGGCGTGATCCCACGTAACCATGCGACACGATCAATAAGGGAAAAGCACCATCTTTTACGTAAGGTGCCGCATCGCGTGCAGCCCTTCCGTTAAATGTAAATGGAATGATGGGTCTTTTGGGATCATTTGCACGTCCCAGTACCTGATCATAGGTTACGATTTCCTTTTGTCCTTCCTTCAGCACGGCAGGATACCAGATTTCTACTTTGAGCGGACGATCATAAAGCGGATCTATACCGTCCTTTGATTTCAATACATCTACCTGATTTTTATTTACAAAGTCCAGCGTTCGCACTCCCACGGAATACTTACCTCTTGCCGATAACTCGGGAGCATCCGGCAGGGCATCTCCAAAAATAAAATGCGACGAAGGTGACTGACCATTTACTTCAGTTATAACAAGGATTAATAGGAAGGCAATAGTGGAAATCTTTATCCGGGCATTGATGAAATTCATAATGTGTGTATTCACTGAATCAGCTTGTAAGTACTCTTTTCAAATGTAGCCATTTCAAACTTATTCAAAGTGAACGCCTTTATTGATTTCGCGAAAAGATTGATTTAGTTCTGGAAAAATCTATTACTGTTTTTCTTTTCCGAGAATGAATATCGAAGCGACAAGCCAGGTAATTAATTAACTTTAAAGAATGAAAATTCTGATTAACAACACCCTCCTTTTCATTTGTGTTTTTTTTGCTCTTCTGATTTTAACGCGATGTAACCC
>JAHEMS010000115.1 GCA_024643595.1 Bacteroidota bacterium | reverse complement strand
CCACTGATAGCTCGGAAGACATTATCAATCAATACACCCCACGCGACAGTAGGATCAAATACTATATCCCGACTAATAAAGGATTGACGAGTACACTAAACAAGTATTTTGGGTGTACGAAGAGTAAGTTTTTGGTTCGAATGGATTGCGATGATATAGCATTCCCAACCCGATTAGAAAGGCAAATTAACTATTTAAAGAAAAACCCTGATATTGGAATAATCGGATCCTTTGTAAAGGAGATTGATCAAAATGGAAAAATCGAGGAGGCTGAAATTCTTTTTCCTCGATCACATCATTTTATATGCTGGAAAATGCTTTATACCTCTGGGTTCTGCCACCCGGCAACGGTAATACGAAAGGAAATTTTTGATCAACTTGGAGGGTATAATCCGGAAGCTTGGCATGTTGAGGATTATGAATTCTTTCTGCGAGCTAGGCAGATCACCCGAATGGACAATATTCCAGAAGCCCTTCTATTGTACCGAAAACATGGCGAAAGTGTTTCAGATAGATTCAGTAATCTTCAACGGGAGAGCCATTTTCAAATGTCAAAATCCGCGATTGGATCTCTTCAACTAAATGCATTTAGTGATGATTGTGTTTCGTTTTTGAAGTATTCAACGCTTTCTAATTTAAACGAAAGAAAACTAATTTTTGAATTCCTCATGGAGCTATTCAATACGTTTGTTAATAAATATTCACCATCCGAAACTGAAAGGCAATTAATTAAACGAGATGTTGCCATCAAGTTGTCTACCCTTGCATTTACCGTTCGAAAGAAACATCCCTTACAATTTTTGAAATTCTATGTTCGGGCAGCGTTTTTTTACCCACCCCTTATTTTGCACACATTAAAAATTGGATAAATCTGATATATTTCTCTTTCCCTTTCTAAGAGTCATTACATTTGTGGGGTATTTTGGCAGATGCTTTTTAAATCACATTTATAGTGGTGGAAAAATTTTACAAACTTGATGCGTATTAAATGAAAAACAAACGAATTGTAGTAACAGGTGGTGCGGGCTTTATCGGTAGTCATTTAGTTGAGAAACTTGTACAGGATGGAAATAAGGTAATTGTAATCGATACCCTATTACGCGGCAATAAAATTCCCAAAGAAATTTTAAAGGAAGTTGATTTCCATCAGGTAGATGTTCGTGATCCCAATGCAATTGATCCCTTGTTTAAAGGTGTGGATTATGTGTTTCATTTTGCTGCCATTTTAGGTGTTGATATCGTTGCTGATAATCCAATTGAAACAATGGAAAATGAAACCGTTGGAATGCAGCAGGTAGCGCACGCAGCAATTAAAAATAGTGTCCCTAAAATTATTTATGCCTCCACCAGCGGTGTGTATGGACATAATGCCCTTGAAAAAAGTGTAACGGAAGAAATTACCATTGATCCTACTACTAGCTATGCAATGGCGAAACGATTTAATGAAATTTATTTAGCTGCCCTTTACGAAGAAAAAGGAATTGATGCTATTGCGTTACGTTTTTTTAATGTATTCGGGCTGCGTCAAGATAACCGAATGGTTATCCCAAGATTTTTTGAGCAAGCAATCAATAATAAGCCGCTTACAGTTTTTGGAGAAGGAAATCAAACACGTGATTTCACTTGGGTAGATGATGCCGTGAAAGCAACTTGTTTGCTTGCGGAAAACGTTAAGGATTTTGAGATTTTTAATATCTCCAATGAAAATGAAGAGACTATTAAATCGCTGGCAGAAAAAATTGTTAGGGTTACTAAATCCTCGTCTACAATAGATTTCGTTAACGCACCATCAAAACGATATGACTATGAAGTGGAGCGGAGGTTTGGTAGTTCTGCTAAGCTTTTTAAACACATCGGTTACAAACCGGGAACCACCCTTGATGAGGGATTAGAACGTATTTGGAATCATCAGAATGACCAATGAAACCTTTAGTTTCAATTTTAATGACTTCTTACAATGCTGAGAAGTATATCCAACAAGCCATCGAAAGTGTTTTAATGCAGACATACACCCACTGGGAGCTTCTCATTGCTGATGATTGTTCAACAGACGCTACCCGAGATGTTATTCAACAATTTTCGGATCCACGCATACGAAAATTTCACAATAAAAAAAATCTTCATTACCTAAGAACACGAAATAAACTTGCTCCTCATGCAGAAGGTGAATTTATTGCATTGCTTGATGCTGATGATTTTTATCATCCTGAGAAACTCGAAAATCAGCTTTTAGCTTTTGTGGAAGACCCTGCCTTACATCTTGTAGGGACGCATGTTTTTTATACAAATGAGAAAGGAGTTATTCTTGATTATGTCGATTCAAAACCGACTGATCACGAACAAATTGCCAAAAGAATAAAGACGCAAAATGTTTTTACTGGCTCTACGATTATGGTGCGAAGATCCTCCTGGAATGAATTGAATGGCTATCGTGATTTCTTTAATACGTTGGGATATGAGGACTATGATCTTACATCACGCCTTATTGAAAAACATAAATCCGCCAATCTTAAAGAGGCTCTTTATTATTATCGGCAATATCCTGAATCTACGTCCCGAAAGAATATGTTGTACAATCCGTTTAAATTAAATGGCCATTTATTGATTCAACTTTTTATAAAGGAACGTGAAGTGTTTGGTTCGGATTCATTAGACCGAAATGATATACCAGCTATCATTAATTTTGTTGTAGAAAAAAACAAACCTTATGTTGATGATCCTTCACTAATCTATCGAGAAATCATGTGGTCTTTTTTGAGTAGAAAAATGTTTCGAGATGCTTTTGGATACATATTTCAGGCATTACGAGTCCGGCCTTTCAATTGGAAAAATATAAGGACCCTTGGTGTGATGACACTTATCTTCTTAGGAATTCTCAAAGACTAGAAAGCTCTCTTGCGAAGGCAGCAAAATTTTTGTCAGCATTAAATTTATTAGTCCAAACCTGGTATGATTCTTTACTCATTTCAAGTTTTTTTTCGACTGAAAATTTCGAAAATTTGACAAGTTCTTCTGCAATATCTGCTGGCGATGGATGGGATGGCAACAGAACCCCATTTTTTTCATGAGCAATTATTTCATCAACACCTCCAACGCGCGTTCCCATTAATGGGATGCCAAATGATGCTGCTTCAATCATGGAGTACGGAATACCTTCACTTTCACTAACGTTAATGAACAGGTCGATTTCATTGGTATTATAAAAAGATAGGATTTCCGAATTTTTACAATGTCCCTTCATAAAAATTTCAATAGTATCGGGTAATTGTAGCGATTTAATTTTTTCTAAAACTGAATATAAACTTGGGCCATCACCAAAATGTACCCAATGAACCTCTCCACTTCCCCAGAGTGAGAGAGCTTCAGCAATCAGGTTAACCCTTTTTAAAGGAATCACTGATGAACAGGAAACGAGTGTAAATTTTTTGGATTTCTTTTTTACTTCTAAGGATTCAATAGTGTGGCTGCTTCCAAGACGCGCTAATTTCATTGATGAATACTCACCAATTTTTTTGAGTGAATATTCCAGCCCATTGGAAGAAATGAAAAACACTCGATCTAAATTTTTGCAAATGAAATCACGAAAGGGAAGGTATCTAGTTGCATTTCGACTAAAGTACACATCAAAGCCATGCGCTCGGCTTACACAACGAATGGCGGGTTGAGTTTGCTTTAAGAACACCAGCCCAATAGGAATAAAGTTACACCAATAAGAATAAACACATACTTGATATTCAGGGTACTCATGAATTATTTTACATAAGTAATTCTTGTACTTCTTTCCCATGACTAAACCACCGAGTAATGTATTGATGATGCCTAAGGATGGGAATAGTTTGTACTTAAATAACACTCGAATAAATTCCCCTAGGAAGATAGGATTAAAAAACGCAAAAGGATACTTAGATTTATCCTGATTGGTAGGTAGGTAGGGCATATAATGTAATGGTGAGCCAAGTTCCTCTTTTTTTTGTTTAGCGTTTTCGTTGTGATGGATAAAAATTAATAAATCAAAACTACTTTTGAGGAAAGGAACTTCATTTTTCAAGAACTCTTCGCCTTTATATGTTGGCGGAGAATCTGTGATAACAATCAAAAGTTTTTTTTTCGCATTCATTTTCTTCTAATGAAAGCCAATATTTTTCGAAGAGAATCTGTGCGGTATTTCATCCAAAGATCAAATATCCATTGGTCACTTCCATAGTCAAGATGGGAATGAGGTTTTTCCTGCATCATTTGTTCAAATTCTGATTTGCTAAAGCCTAATTTTTTCAAGACAAAATCCATATCGAGCTGAAGTTCGAGTGGCTCGTAATTTGGCTTTTTTAATTCATATAATGCATCATCTCTAGTAATTTCGCCATTGCGAATTAATGCTGACAGGTGCGGTCGCCTTTTGTCCACCCCAAATTTGATTGGTAATACATACGCTTGATAAAATTTAGTAAAGACAGACTCATAATGTTTACCACCATAATACTCCCAACCGTATTCATCTTGTAGAGTTTTGATGGCTTTTGATTTTGAGTAATTGATTTGGTTGAGTGGTTCCAGATAATTTCCACCCGTTCCGAAAAGCTTGATCATTTGGAAGCGAAACGAGTTCAACATGGGGAATTCCTTAATGGGTTTAGTTCCAAACTTTTGTTGAATTGATTTTATATTGGTTGCATCCTGTTTTCTCCACAACCAGGCTAACGGCATACCGTGTTCGGTTGTAAAATTAGCTCCCGAAAGAACATAGGGTATCCGATATTGCTTTCTCAATTTAAAGAGCGTTGCCATAATTGCATGATCTGTAAGCACTTCAATATCGATTACCCCCGCTTTAAAGAAAGATCTTTGAAGGTCTTTGAATTCAGGCCAATTGATTACAAGGGTTTCCAGATCAAATGAGCACTTCGAAATTATTTTTTTTATGTTAGCGACTGATTTGTCGGAGTTCCAACCGTTGTCAAAATGAACAATCAAAGGCCGGATATCCATTTGCTTGGCGAGATGTGTTACATATGAACTGTCTACACCCCCGCTTAATCCAATTACTGCATGATATTTACCGGAAGTTCCTGTTCGCAGTTGGTGCGCTAGCTTAGCTAAATTATTCTTCTCTTGTTCTTCAGTGAATCTATATTTTACTAATTCGCTTTTTGCTTCAATACAGTGATTACAGACTCCGTTGGAATCAAATTGGATATTAGGATCACTGGTGTCGGTTACGCATTGGGAGCATAGTTGAAAATCCATTTTGTTAGAATTAAATGGCAAGTTTACTCGAAAATCTCTTTAATCTCACGTTGGTTTGGATAGGAAATTAAAACCGCATTGTTCCGGCCATGGTATACAAAAACGCTTCCTGCGGCAGCTCCAGATATTTTGGTTCGTTTAATAATATTTCCCATGTCTATTAATGATTTAGCTCCTCCATTTACTACAATTGGAATATTAATATTTTCAGCGATTTCAGCGATTATAGTTGCATCATAGCCACTCATGGTTCCTTCCAAATCGACATTATTTATGAACAACTCACCTGCCCCTAATTCCTCTAGTTGTTTGGCGTATCCTACTAGTGTTATGGAAGGTTTCTTGGTCTTTGAATAAGAATATAATCCATACGACCCAAACATATTTTTTTTGATGTCCATCACTGCAATAATGGTTGAGGTTCCAAATTTGTTAGAAGCTTCTTTAAGAAACGCAGGCCGATCCATCACTGCAGCATTAAGCGATACTTTTTCAATTCCACATTGAATAAGTTTTCCTATGTGATCTACATTTTTTATTCCTCCTCCATAACTAATAGGCATAAAACATTCACTTGCGATCTCCTTTAGAAAATCAAAATCGGGGTCAATTCCTTTTTTAGTGGCCTCGATATCAGTGATCATGATTTCATCAGCTTCTAAGGAATTAAAAATTTTTACGGTATTAAAGGGATCACCAATGTATTGTGGGTTTTTGTACTTGATGGTTTTTACGAAACCACGCTCCTTTAACAACAGGGACGGTATGATCCTAGGCAGCGCCATCTTTCATGATAAAATTTTTCAATAACTGTTTCCCAAACCGATGACTTTTTTCAGGATGGAATTGGACACCAAAAATGCAGCCCTTCTGAAAGGCTGAATCAAACTTAATTCCGTGTTCACTTTCGCATAGTACATTCTCCCGATTTTCACATTCAATGAAATACGAATGAACAAAATAAAATCGGGGCATTTCTAATTCGTTAAATAAGATTTCTGGTTTTTTTGGAATCACTTCATTCCAGCCAATATTTGGAGAGACTAGTTTATTGCCATCAACTGATAATGGGAATCGTTTCACTTTTGCGTCAATCCATCCGAGTCCGGCTTGCTGGCCTTCTTCACTACCTTTGCACATTAATTGAGCCCCTAAACAAATGCCAAGAATAGGTGTTTTTTGTTGAAGGACTTTCTTTTCGAGTACAGGAATAATGCCCAGATCTATGAGTTTTTTCATACCATGGTCGAAAGCCCCAACCCCTGGTAATATTAAATGACTTGCCTTTTCAATTTCATCTGGGTTGTTGGTTAATGTGGATTCAAACCCCAATACATGAAGCATGTTATGAACAGCGCCAACATTCCCGGTATCATAATTAATAATACAAATCATCTGCAATGATACGAAAAGCTTTAAATTTGGCGGTTTGAATCCAATCTCCAACTGAGCTAAATGAAATCGCCACTTTTTTCAGTGTTAATGGCAAATTACAATCGGGGTCAATTTATTGCCGAAGCAATTGAAAGCGTTCTAGCACAGTCATATGCAAACCTTGAACTTATTATTGTAGACGATGGATCAACGGATACCTCCATTTCAATAATAAAATCATATGCCGAGAAAGATAGTCGTATTCATTATGTTGCTAGTCCCATTAATAAAGGTTGTGGAGCAACTATGAAGCATTGTGCGGATATTGCCAGAGGTGAATTTTTCGGATATATTGGATCTGATGACGTCTTGCTTTCAAACGCGGTTGAGGAAATTGTAAAGGCTCATCGTCAATCGCCTGAATGTAGTTTAGTATACTCGTCACACTTTGTTTGTGACGAAAAACTAAACCGAATTCAATCTGCATATGGTGCTGGGCATGTTCCTTCTGGAGAGAGTTATCTTACATATGGCAAAGGCGTTACCAGTTTTGCTTCAATTACAAAAAAATATTATGACCTCACTTCTGGAGTTGATCCTAGTTTCAAAAGGGCTGTGGACCAGGATTTGTATTACAAACTTGAGGAGGTGGGGAGTTTAAGATTTGTACCGGATGAACTCTACCTTTATAGGGTCAATAGTTCGGGCATTTCAACTACGAAAAATATTAGTAAAGCGCGGTATTGGTTTGGCTTGGCAAAAGAGAATGCTTATCACAGAAGACTAAAGTCCAATACAGTAAAAAATATTAGGAAAAAGGATTTGCGTGCTTGGTGGAGTGTGGTCTTTGTATCTAAAGCATCGGATGCGTTTAATGGATTTCGAATTTGCGGTGGTTTTTATTGGTTAGGAAGATCTCTTACCGCGAGTTTGTTTGATCAGTATTTTATATTGAAGGTAAAATCACTTTTCTTGAATAGCTATATTCATCAACTCATCCTAAGTAAACGCAATAAGAAGTAAGTGAGAATACTTTATCTAAGTTATTGGCCAGCAACAGATCCCCTATCTGCTTCAATTATTTATCCAAGATTAAAATTTCTTGCAAGTCTAAAAGAGGTGGAATCAATCTATTTTATATCAATTGAGAGAGGAGAGGAATTTTCTCCTATTGAATTAGAAGGAGTTATCCACCTACCATTTAATTCCATTAAAAGTTCTTTTCTTCTGATTACGAAGCTTCGAGATTTTATTGGATTGATTAAATTATTTGTTACCACAATCAAAAAAAACAGAGTAGAATTTGCCATTTGTAACTCCACTCTTGCAGGTTCGATAGGATATATAGCAAGTTTTTTTTATGCCTTTAAATTAATTGTTGAATGTTTTGAACCACATGCAGATTATATGCGTGAATCGGGTGTCTGGCATTCATGGGGGATTCGCTATAATTTACTTAAATTCTTGGAGTGGAGACAACGAAGGACTGCCTTTAAATTATTAACGGTTTCATCCAACTATTCAAATTACCTTCATCAATCAGGGGTAGAGAATGAAAAGATAGTGATGGTTCCAAATGGAATAGATTTGAATGCTTTTGCATTTAATCCACATGTAAGGGATCAAATTCGATTACAACTTCAAATTCCAAAGGATGATCTTGTTGGAATTTATGTTGGTAAGTTTGGTGGTATTTATTACCATAAAGAAGCTTTTGATTTATTTATGCAAGCTTTTAACTTCTTTGGATCGAAGTTTAATCTCATTATACTTACAACACACCCTATAGCTGAAATTGTTAATGAATTTAGGATAAGAGGCGTTGATGTAAAGCGGGTAAAAGTATTTTTTTCAGCAAATTCAAAAGTACCTGAATTTCTCTCGTGTGCTGATTTTGCTTTTGCTACAATTAAGCCCGCACCCATCCGAAAATATTGCTGTCCTATTAAAGTGGGTGAATATTGGGCCAATGGTTTACCGGTTATATTGGAGCCGGAAATTGGCGATGACTCAGATATTGTATTGAAGGAGGGAGGTGGTACTATCCTCGATATGGAAAATTCCACAAAAGCGTTTCAGAACATTCAAGAGATGATTGAGACTAGCAGATCAGTGTTGGCCACGAAAATTTTTCATATTGCATCCCGACATCGCGATTTTGCCCTTGTAGAGGAAGCCTATGTTGGGATTTTTACTCGCGTTTAAATATTTGTAGTCTTGGCATAGATTCGATTATTTCACCTATTTTTACCAAATAAAATTTGGAATTGACCCCTAACAACATGAAGAACCGCCTTAAATTAGATGCCATCGACCGGAAAATCCTCGAAATACTTCAGGCTAATTCTAATATCACCAATGCTCAACTCTCCAAAGAGATTGGTCTTTCTCCTGCACCCACATTAGAGCGGGTCAATAAACTGGAAGCAAACAAGGTCATAAAAAGTTATCATGCCGTCATTAATCCTG
>JAHEMS010000531.1 GCA_024643595.1 Bacteroidota bacterium | reverse complement strand
TGATGAAGCCATCACCGCTTCCGTGAAAGAAAAAAACGCGGATGTTAAAAGAAATATAGCTGAAGTCTCAGAAGAGAAAAGAAAAAAAGCGAGTGAGCTATTGAGTAAAGGCCATGATGTGTATAATACTGAAAATTATACCAAAGCCATTGAATTCTATACCGAAGCCATGCAATCAAATCCAAACTATGATCAGGCTTATTACTGGCGAGCGAGTGCTAAATATGCTCTCAAAAATTACAGTGATGCCATTTTGGATTATAATAAAGCCATTGAGTTAAATCCAAACAACGATGAAGCATTTTATTATCGTGCGTTAAGCAACTATAACATGGAAGAATTTGAAAAGGCGGTTCCTGACTTTGGTAAAGCCATTGAATTGAATCCCGATGTGGCCTCCGTTTTCTATTGGCGCGGGGAAGCAAACTACAGCATTAAACGCTATGAGGAAGGGCTCCTTGATTTTTCTAAATCCCTGGAGTTAAAGAAAAACGATGGGTATTCTTTATACGGCAGAGGTAATTGTTATTACATGCTGGAAAAGTACAAGGAAGCCCGGATCGATTATACAAAAGCAATGGAAGTATGGACCGATGATGTGTCAACACTGAGACGATGGAGAGGAATGTGTAATTATAATCTGAATTACACCCAGGAAGCCCTTGATGATTTTAAATCGTATCTGGCGAAAGATTCAAATAATGCTTACATTATACTAATGGCTGGTCACAGTCTCTTTGTATTGAAAGAATACCAACAAGCGATTGATTATTATACGAAATCAATTTCTGTTCAATCGGACTACACCGAAGCCTACTATTGGAGGGGAAATGCCTACTTCAATATGGATAAATTGAATGAAGCTAAACGTGATGTTGATAAAGCCATCTCGCTCGAACCGGATAATGAAACCTACCTAAAGTTCAGGCAGGATAATTTTAAATAAACATTGAAGTGAAAATTCATTTTTATAAATACCAGGCGACCGGTAATGATTTTGTAATCATCGACAATCGAGTCAAGGGATTTTCTTTTTCAACGGAACAGATTGAAAAGATTTGCGACCGAAGATTTGGTGTAGGCGCTGATGGTTTAATGTTGATTGAAAAACACCCAACTCAGGATTTTAACCTGATTTACTACAATAGTGATGGCTCACAAAGTCTATGCGGCAACGGAAGTCGGGCCGCAGTGGTTATGGCCGCAGCACTGGGCTTACTAAAAACCAACACCACCTTTAATGCCTACGATGGATCGCACGAGGCCGTACTTCTCAGCCCGGGTATGGTGAGGTTGAAAATGAATGACGTTACTGTGGTAAAAAAGACAGGGGCTGAATATTTTATACATACTGGCTCGCCTCATCATTTACGTTTTGTAAATGAGGTAAGTAATTATCCCGTGGTAGAAGAAGGAAAGAAAATCCGTTACAGTGAAACCTATGCCCCCGCTGGTACCAACGCGAATTTTATTCAGCTTTTAAATAATAATACGATTGCCGTGCGTACCTATGAGCGTGGTGTTGAGGATGAGACTTTCTCTTGTGGTACGGGCGTAACCGCTGCCGCGCTTGCCGCAAGTTTTCATGGTTACACCTCTCCCGTGCATATTAACGTGAAGGGAGGCGAGCTCTCCGTTGAATTTCAAACTGTAAACACCGGCCCGTCTGGCAGTATTCCCGCCACATTTCGCAATGTTTTTCTAATCGGTCCTGCCAAAATGGTATTTGAAGGCGATTTGGAACTATAATTGCCGCGTGAAATCCTTAAATTTGTGCCCCCTTTGGGCTAGTTAAAGGTTTTAAGCGTTCCGTAGTTTTTAGACAATAAACTCTGCCAACTCTCACCGCTTCCACCTTATATCGGTAAAAATTACAGTACTATGTTAAAATTAATTTCAAAGATTTTTGGTACCAAGTCAGAGAAGGACATCAAAAAAATGATGCCCCTGGTGGAGTTGACTAAAACTGAAGGAGAACAGCTTACTTCGATTTCGCATGATCAGTTAAGGGGTAAAACAGTCGAAATTCAACAATTTATTAACGCCCAACTAAGACCAATTGATGATCAGATTGCGGCACTACACGCACGAATCAATGATCAACCTGATCTGGATATCCACGAAAAGGAAACCATTTTCGCAGAAATAGATACGTTGGAAGGTCAGCGAAACAAAGACCTTGAAAAAGTATTAATGGAAGTGCTGCCAAAAGCTTTCGCCATCGTACGCGAAACTGCACGCAGGTTTAAGGAAAATGAGTTCCTTGAGGTAACTGCAACTGAACATGATATAACCCTGGCGGCAAAATATCAAAATGTAAAAATCAGTGGAGACAAAGCGCTCTGGTATCGCCAGTGGATGGCGGCAGGAAACATGATCACCTGGGATATGATGCATTATGAAGTGCAGATCATTGGTGGTATTGCATTACATCAAGGAAACGTTGCCGAAATGGCAACCGGAGAAGGGAAGACGCTCGTTGCAACATTTCCTGC
>JAHEMS010000114.1 GCA_024643595.1 Bacteroidota bacterium | reverse complement strand
CTTTTACTACGATCAAGTCTTCCCGTATTTTGACCAGGATAATTAAGGGATCGGAAATCAACGAAGCGAAATTCATTTCCCGCCATAAACTGGTTGTCCTGATCAAAGAAGCGATATTCCAATTCTCGTTTATCCTCACGGATAAAGCTGGGTTTAACCTGCATACGTATATTATCCCATCGCTGATTTTGCCTTATCATTGTATGAACGGATTCCATAGGATTAATAATATCCAGGCGGGAGTAGTTTACTTTAAAATTCAGTTGTTGATTAGTAGCCCAGAGGCGCGCATTACCTTGAGTTTGATCATCCTGAAAAATGGAAACCTGGTTACTATAAATCATAAATCGCCTGGTTAAAATAATGTCATTTTCATCATTCCCTCGATAGGCAACAAGTAGGTAATTGCCGGGTAATTTTACAGCCGGAACCTGAAAGTAATAATGAACATATCCGATAGACACATTTGAGGAGAGATCGTATTCGTTGATTGGAAACTCGTTGTATTCGGCAAGGATATCCAAATCTGTCAATGTTGACTTACTCCAAGCCTGATCACAGTGAATAAGTTTAACATAATAGTTACTGCGATCATCCTGCAGGTCATCAAATTCCAGCACCAGGTTTTGGTTTTCAATGGGGGCAACAGCCGACCTTAGGTTTCCTCTTGATCCGCTACCAGCCGGATAAAGCATGACTGTCCGGATTTCATCTTCGTAGGATTTATCGGAATACTCTAACTTCTTTTGCCCCGTGACAACATGGGAAATCAGTATAAGGAAAATAGAAATAATTGATTTCATGATTCAAAACTAAACGAATAAATAATTCAATTTGCATTCCAACTGCAGGTTATTATTTCGTGTCTAACAGTAATATAGGGTTCATGCAAGCAGAAAAGGACCTCGTTGAGGACTGTATAAAGGGAAAAAGAGCAGCTCAAAAGGCGATGTATGATCGCTATTGTCGAAAAATGATGGTGGTTTGCCAACGCTATGCCAAATCAGCTCAAGAAGCAGAAGATATTTTACAGGAGGGCTTCATTAAGATATTTAACAACATTAAATCCTTTCGCGGAGATTCCCGATTGGATACCTGGATGACTCGAATAATGATCAATACAGCGTTAAATGCTCAGCGACAGAAATTATATCTAATTCCAATGGTAGACGTGGAAGGCATTGATCTCCATGAAGGAGAGGAAGTGAGTCTTTCAGGATTCCATTTGAATGAACTGATCGCAATTGTGCAGTCATTGCCAGACGGGTGTCGCCTGGTGTTCAATCTTTTTGCTATCGAAGGGTATAGTCATAAAGAGATCGGGTCAATGCTCGGCATTAGTGAGGGAACCTCCAAGTCGCAGTATAACCGGAGCAAGAGTCTATTGAAAGTGAAATTAAGTCAACAGGATAGGTATGAAAAATTCGGAGAAGGGAAAGTTTGAAGATGCCTGGCATAAGGCGTTTGATAGCGCAGAGCAAGCTCCTTCGGAAGGTGTGTGGACTGGTATTGAGCAAGAGTTAGGTAAAGCAGAGACTGTAGTGATGAAGCGGAAGGTGATATTTTACCAACGACTTGCAGCTGCATCGATTTTATTTGCCCTTTTGTTGGGCTCTTTAAGTACGTATTATATCACTGAATTAACGGGTCAACTTCAAATTACTGAGGATACAGAAATCTTACCTAATACTTCTGTAACTGATGAGACAAGAACTATTCCTTCCGGGATACATCAGGAAGCAACATCTGATAAAGTAAATACAAATGATAATTCAGAAGTTGACATCAGAAAATTGAAACCCAATAAGAATACAGCCAGGTTGATTACCGATATGAGTGGGTTAAATAAGAACAAGGAATTAAGTGGTATTAATGGAAACCAATTGAATGAGTATAAAATAATTAATGATCATAATCATCTATCGTTAGTAGAGGTGATTCCTGAACCGTCAATTGCATTAAATGGAAAATTGAGTGAGGTTATCATTATAAGAAAACTACCTGCCATGCCGGCTGCATTCATGGACTCAAAAAAGGATAAGCATGTTGCAGAAAGTCTTTGGGCTGCATTAGGTGCATCAACAGGAAATTATTCACCTTCAGCTAATTTTAATTCAGGAACATCTTCCAGGGCGCTTTACCAAAGCACAGGTGGGTTAAATAATACTCAAGGTGCTTATAGTACAACAGCCCCAAAGGGATCAGCATTTTCTGTAGGCATGAATTTGGGTAAGCGCTTATCAAAGCACTGGTTACTGCAAGGGGGAGTTTCTTATCTTAATCAGACGATTGGGTATACATCAAATTATGCAGTTGTTGATGTCAATAATAATGCGCAGGTATCAGTTGCTGATTATTCCAATTTAAAATCATCCTCAATTGTGGTAGCGCTATCCACACCGTATGAAATTAATAGTGTTAATGAATATATCTCAATTCCAGTCCAGGCAGGGTATTTATTAGTTGACCGTAAAATGGGTCTTCAACTTAACTCAGGGTTGTCAACAGATTTATTTATAAAAAACATGCTGACTGACAAAACCGGCCAAATGGCAAGTTATTCTTCCAAATCCGGAGGTGAATCACCATATCGTGCAGTAAGTTGGGCAGGTTTGTTAGGCACGGAATTGAGTTATAAAATCGCGCCCCAGTATCGGGTTTCAATAGCACCGGGGTTACGTTATTCCCTCAATTCGGTATTAAAATCGAATGCAGTTTCTTCGAATCCGCTCGTGTGGGATGTTGGATTCCGCTTCAGGTATATTTTTAAGTAAGAGCAATCGTTATAGTGATAGCTTTTCTATTAACCTAAAGGAATTACTATGAAATCAATGTTAACTTTTATTGCAGAAAAAGTAAAACCTGGATTATTCGCTCTGCTTTTTGTAGTTGCCTTATTGTTAATAAGTGTTCTTCTTGAACGGAGGCATATTTATTTTTGATATTTTTAATTCTGGGTTTCCAACTATTTTGGGTTTGTGCGGGTCAAATAAGTAACCAAAACCCAAAAGACTATGGAACAGGCATCATCCATTTACTCTCGCATCGCCTTTTTTTTCTACCTCATTATCTTCTCCTTTTCTTTAACCGAATGCACCGATAAGTGCGAGGAGACTTATCATTTTGTTTACTACGAGCCAGTCTATTCCACGTCAGCGGAAATTAAGGCGGCAGTTTCAATGGTAGAACCCAAGCCTCTTTCGGATATTGGCCGGATTTATTTTAAAGATGGAATTTTATTTATCAATGAATCAGGGAAAGGTATTCACATTATTGACAATAGAAATCCCAAAAATCCAGTCCCACTGAGTTTTCTTAACATTCCAGGTAATTATGATCTAGCCATAAGTGATAAGATACTTTATGCAGATAGTTATGTGGACCTGGTAGTCTTTGATATTTCTGACCTCAATAGGATCAAAGAAGTGAATCGAGTAGAACATTTGTTTAATAACTATACCACAATGGGAATGCTTGTTTCTTCTGGCAAAGGAATTTTGACAGATTGGAAAAAAACTGAACAAGTAACGGTGGATGCCACAGAATGTAATGCAATTTATCAGCCTTGGGGAGGAATTTTATATAGTGGTGGCATAGCTATGCAGGCCGATATGGCTTCTTCGTTTAACACAAAGACTGCCTTTGCACCGACGGCAGGTAGTAATTCTGGTATTGGCGGATCAATGGCCAGGTTTACTATTCATGGAAATTTTCTTTATGGACTGGATGGTTCAAATCTGGATGTAGTCGATATAACACTTACCGCACAACCAACGGCTAAAAATGAAATTCCTTTATCCTGGGATGTTGAAACTATATTTCCACACGGGAATAATCTCTTTGTTGGTTCGAGAACAGGTATGTATATCCTTGATATTCAAACACCCGCATTACCTAAGGTCATCAGTCAATATGCGCATGTTCGTAGTTGTGATCCTGTGGTTGTTGAAGGTGATTTTGCGTACGTTACGTTACGCAGTGGATCAGTCTGTGAAGGATTCACAAATCAACTTGAAGTAATCGATATCAGTAATCTCAATGCACCCGCAATTGTAAAAATTTACCCAATGACCAATCCGCATGGTTTGGGCATTGATGGGGGATTACTGTTCATTTGTGATGGATCTGATGGGTTGAAAGCATATGATGCAAATGACGTGCTTTCTATTTCGGAAAATCAACTGGCCCACTATAAGAATATTGATGCCTTTGATGTGATTCCATATCAGCATGTGGCAATGGTAATCGGCAAAGATGGTTTGAATCAATATGACTATTCTGATATAAAGAACATAAAGTTAATCAGTCAGTTACCGATTTTGAATCAATGAAATCAACGGCACTTCTAATTGTAAACTTGATGACATGGGTGGTTGCTCATTCGCAAGAAATCCCTCTGGATTCTCTTAATAAGAGAAAGGTAGAATACTATTTTCAAATTCAATCGGGTGCATTAATTGGATGTAACTCTTGTTCAAAAGGCAAGGAAATCAGTTTTAGTGCAGCAACTACTCATGGAATAAAGGTAGGCAGAAAATTAAGAGTAGGCGTAGGTGTCGGATTGGATTCGTATTCTGAATGGAATACGATGCCGGTATTTGGTACAGTTAGTTGGGATTTAATTGGAAAAAAGAATGCGCTCTATGTTGAAATGAATTATGGGGAATCATTGGCTACATGGAGACTGCCCAATTACCCGGAATATGGTTATCAAAACTCAAAAGGAGGGAAAGTATACGGTTATAGTTTGGGATACAGAATAAAGTATGATAAAATACGGATTTCATTCGGGATAGGTCACAAAACTCAACTACTAACCTCCTATTATGAATATCCCACTTATTATTGGAATAATAATAATTATGTTTTGGGAGAACCTAGTAATAAGACTATCAAGAATGAAATGAATCGTTTAATGTTTTGGCTTGCAGTCGGCTGGAAGTAAGTTATCCGGCTGTCTCCAGTTCATCCATTTCAAGAATAATTTTTTCCCACTTTGAATTTTCTTCTTGCAATGAGGCGTTGAGTGAGTCAAAGGTTTTCTGTACTTGCGCGAGTTTGTCGAAATTACTATAGATTTCGGGCTTGGCCATTTCAGCTTCAATGAACTTCTTCTCCGCCTCCAGTTTTTGAATCACCTCCTCCACTTTTTTTAAGTCCTGATTAAGGGATTTTATTTTCTTTTCGTTGACTTTAATGGGGTTCTTGTTTGGAACTTTTTTAGCTGGTTTAAACTCGGATTTATTTTCTGCCATAGGTTGATTAAGTCCTGTGATTTCATTTTTCTTTTTCCAGAATTCATATTCCTCATAGGTACCTGGATATTCTTTTATTTGATGGTTTTCAATATACCATATCTTATTGGCCACCTGATTAACAAAATGACGATTGTGAGAAACAACTACAAAGCTACCTTGGTATTGTTGTAATGCCTGAATAAGAATGTTTTCTGAGATGAAATCAAGGTGGTTAGTAGGTTCATCAAGCAGTAGAAAATTGGCCTCAGAGATAAGTGTCTTTGCCAACGCCACCCGTGACTTTTCGCCACCGGATAATACTTTTATTTTTTTAAACACATCTTCATCCGAGAATAGGAAGCAACCCAAAACATTTCTTAATTCTTGTTCAGATTTTCCACTGCCAGCTTGCTTAAGTTCATCCAGAATTTCATTGTCTACATGCAATGACTCAAGCTGATGTTGAGCATAGAAACCATAAATGACATTATGTCCAACAATGGATTCGCCCTCTATCTTTTCCGTGTTTGCAATAATTCGCAGAAGGGTGGATTTACCTTTACCGTTCGCCCCGATCAACGCGATTTTGTCTCCTCGTTCAATTCCAGCATTGGCATGCTTTAGAATTACCTGGCTACCATATTCCTTCGTTATGTCCTTCAATGATACCACATGCCGCCCTGACGGTTGTTTGAATGCGAACCTAAAATTGACAGCGGCGGTGTCGTGCACCACCTCATCAATCATGTCCATTCGTTCTAGTGCTTTTACACGTGACTGTACTTGCTTAGATTTAGTTGCTTTAGCTCTAAAGCGCTCAATAAAACGTTCGGTTTGTCTAATTTTAGATTGTTGATTCTCAAAGGCATTCTGCTGGATTTCTTCACGCATTTCCTTCTCCCTTAAATAATAGGAATAATTCCCCTCATAGGTTACTAAATCCAGGTTAGTAACTTCTACTGTTTTGGAAATTACATTATTCAAAAAGGTACGATCGTGAGACACAATGACAACAGCTCCATCATAGTTACGCAGGTAATTTTCAACCCATTCAATGGAAGGGAGGTCAAGGTGGTTGGTGGGTTCATCCAACATCAGGCATGACGGTTTTTCTAATAGTAGTTTAGCCAGCATTACTCGCATTCGCCATCCTCCTGAAAATTCCTTTAGTGGTCGGTGCAAATCTTTGGTAGTAAAGCCAATACCCTCTAAAACCTCTTCCGCTTTAGCTTGCATGGTATATCCATCAAGATGCTCAAATTTTTCCTGAAGTTTTGTTAGTTTATCCACCAGATCATCTGAATATTCTTTCTCAAGTTGGTTTAATATTCGCTCAATTTCTCGTTGCGTATCAACCGCTTCTTTGAATGCCTCCATGGCGACTGTAAGAATTGCATCCTCGGATTGATAGGACAGGAGATCCTGGTTTAAAAAGCCAATGGTGCAATCCTTAGCCTTGCTGATAGCCCCCTTATCGATAGTGATGTCTCCGTTGATGATTTTCAACAAAGTTGATTTTCCCCTACCGTTAAGTCCGATCAGTCCGATTTTATCGTCGGTTTTTATAAACATAGAAGCGTTTTCATAAAGCGCCCGGCCACCGATATAATATGAAATAGATGAAATAGATATCATTTTGAAAAAAAATTACTGCAAAGGTAGTGTTAAAAAGACGCTCACGCTAAAATAAGTATGATTGTGATCATGGTGCTTTCTCCAGTCGTCAAAATTGCTATGATTTTGATCAGTAACTTATTCATATTTGTCCTGTTAAAATTTAGTGGTGTAATTTCATTGATTTTAGATTTCAAACTTTATGGGTAAACTATATTTATTTTCTGCGGTATCAGTAGTAGTTTTAATTTTATTTTTTAATGGTTTTGAAGTGCCGATTATTAATCAGTTCGAAGAGAAATTGGATACTTCAATGCCTGCAATTACCAATGCCAGCGCTGACCTTCCACTAAATTCCATTACGCTTCCAAGAGGGTTTTCTATAAGTGTATACGCCGAAGTTGAAAACGCAAGATCAATGGCGATCTCTCCAAACGGAACCATCTTTGTGGGAAATCGAAATGAAGATAAAGTTTATGCGATAAAAGATACTAACGGAGATAATAAGGCGGATAAGAAATGGGTGATTGCATCTGGCTTGAATATGCCTAACGGGGTTGCTTTTAAAGACGGGAATTTATATGTGGCAGAAGTAAGTCGCATCCATAAGTTCAGCGACATTGAAAGTAAATTAAATACACCGGGTAAATCGGAAATTATCTATGATAAGTTTCCTAAAGAAACGCATCATGGCTGGAAATATATTGCTTTTGGTCCTGATGGGAAATTGTATGTGCCTGTAGGTGCGCCTTGCAATATTTGTGAACCAAAAGATAAGGTATACGCTGCAATACATAGGATGAATGCTAATGGAACTGACCTTGAGTTATTCGCAAGTGGTATTAGAAATACAGTAGGCTTTGCCTGGCATCCTGAGACAAAAGATCTGTGGTTTACGGATAATGGAAGAGATATGATGGGAGATAATGTCCCACCATGCGAATTGAATGCAGCTTCAAGGGCAGGCCTTCATTTCGGGTATCCATATTGTCATGGAGGCACCATCAAAGATCCTGAGTTTGGCGGCAAAAGATCGTGTGATGAATTTACAAGCCCCATGCAAAATTTAGGCGCACACGTGGCTCCCTTGGGTTTAAAATTTTATACCGGTAAAATGTTTCCCCTCGACTATCACAACCAGATTATACTGGCTGAACATGGATCCTGGAACAGATCAAAAAAAAGTGGATATCGATTAAGTATCGTAAAGGCAGAAAATGGTAAAGTGGTAAGTTATCAACCATTTGCCACTGGTTGGCTGGATGAATCCAGACAAAAAGCTTGGGGTCGCCCGGTCGATGTCTTGGTCCTTCCCGATGGATCCATCCTGATATCGGATGATCAGGCAAATGTGATTTATCGTATCGCGTATAAAGGATAAACTGTGAAGAATTTTCCGGAGACTTATTAAAAATCTTCGGCTACCTCATCAACTTTTTTAGCTTTATCTTCATGCATCATTTTTATGATAGGCCCTGATTTATAAGCAAGCAGGATTTTCTTACCGTCGCCTTTAAAGACCAGGCTTAGGTTTTCTGCATTCCAATAATAGGCATGTAGGCGAACACTATAAGTGGCCTCGCCATACGATTTTTCCAATCCCTGCATTACGCGAGGATCTTTAGGAAGAATTACATCGATTTCGTAAATCAGATTTTTGTATGTTTTAAGTTGAACCTTTTTTACCGTGACTTCGCCGATGGTTTGATAATCAGGATGTTTTGTTTCGTAAAGTTTGGCAGCAAAATATTTTAATTCTATAATTCCTTTCTTGAAGACGGCTCCCTTTACACTATCGATTTCACTTCCCAGTTTGATACTTTTAAAGCCATTCCTTCGGTTAAGTTCAGAAACGTCCTGAGCTAGTGTGGAAGCGATTGAAACCACCAACAAAGCAGCACTAAGAATAACTGATTTCACTATAATTTCGGTTCGTTAAACTGAATGGGTATTCGCACCTGCACAGTATCCCATGCAAGAATGATGTCTGCTTTATCGTTTTTTTGATCAATCATTATAGTGAAAGGTTCATAGACAGCTCCTTGCATTACTTTAACAGGTACAGTAAATCGGGCGATATCTACCTTGCTGTTGTAATTATACGATCCCCATAAGCCAAGATCACTGTTGATTATGATTGTCCATGAATCCTTATCAGGAATGGTGAATATTGAATAGGTTCCAGCTTTAAGTGGCTTGTTATTTATAAGAATATCTTTCGTAATGGTTAATTCTGTAGCCTCGTTGGCGCCAGTCCGCCAAACTTCACCGTAGGGAACCAGGTTGCCGAATATGATA